>CAZODS010000037.1:0-1964 GCA_964578705.1 uncultured Candidatus Saccharibacteria bacterium | reverse complement strand
TTCCAGGGAGAAGGAACGTCATGACCGGTTATTTTAGCAACTTGCGGACTGTAAAGTATCCAAGTCGAAGGCAAAAATTGAGCCGGCCCCATCGCGCCGCCGTAAGCGCCGTCGCTATTTGGACAAGAAACCGTTACTGTTTGGGAATTAATATCAAGCGACTGAAGTATTTGCAAAAAAATAGTCTGCTCGCTCGGCCTCATTGCCTGCTGATAACCGCATTGGCCGACATTTTTTCCCAAAGCCGACTCTCTATCCAAAACCGCTAAAAGTAAAGCCGCCCTGACTCCCGTCGCCCCTTCCGCCAGCTTGGCGTAATTATAAGCGTCTTCAAAAGTAAGCTGACCGCCGCCCAAAAGCTGGAAAATTCTTTGGCGGATTTGGCTGGCCGTTTCTTTGGTGGTTTGTAAAAGAGCCTGGTATTTTGATTGCTGGCCCTGCGTCTCAACCAGAAGCTGGGATTTTTCCTGCTGGATGCTTTGAGTTGATTGTTTTTGGGCGGCACGGTAAGCCTGAACCGAAGCTACGTCTGATTTTGCCAGCGCCAGTTCGTTTTTCTGACTTTCAAGCTGAGCCTGCAGATTAGTTACCTGAATGACCATTTGCCTTAAATTATCCTGAAGCAAAGCAACATCGGCTAGATTGCCGTAGAAATCCGAAAGCTTGGGATTTTGAAGAAATATTTCCAATAAATTGGCGCTCTCGTTCTGGTAGAGATAAAGAATGAGACTCTTAATGCCGTCTTGCGCATTACTGATGCTTGATTGGGTAACCTGAATTTTGTCGTTAGCCGAGGAAATTTCGCCGTCAAGCTGGCTAAGGGATAAGTTCAAAACCTGAATCTGGAGATTCAGGCTGGCAACCTGGCTGTTCAGACTTGATATTTCTCCCTTCAGGCTGCTGCCCTGTTTTTGATAAGCCTGAATCTTGTCCTGATATTGGTTTATCTGACCCTCAAGCTGTTGAAGCTGATTTTCCAAATCCGCCCTTTCCTGGGAGCTGGTAGCGGAGCCGACGTCGGCAACGGCTTGAGGGGAAATAGTCGGCGCCCAGCTAAGCCCGAACCACCTGCTGCCCGACTGAAAAGCGGGAGTAAATCCAGAAAAAAAATAAAGGGCGGCAAGAGCAAAAACGGCGAAGCGTAAGATTTTTTTTAGCGGCAATCGGTAAAAATATCTCCTATTTAAATCAATCAGCGGCTTTATGGATTGAAAACCGTCCCGACGGCTCTTAATGTCTCTTAAAACATTTGGTTTTGGGAACATCAATTTTCAAGATTATTCCTTGGCGGCGCCTTTTACTTCTTCGCTTTCTTTGTTTTTTTGCCTTTCGGCTTTCTTTTCTTCGGTTTCCACTTTTACCTCTTCGACGTTTATCGGAGTTTCAATAACTTCTTCGGGGGCGGGAGGAACAATCGTGGCAATAACCGTTGTCGGCTCGACCAGAACCTTAACTCCTTTCGAAATATCTAAATCTTTAACGTAAATACTGGAATTTATATCTCCCAAAACTCCAAGGTTTACCTTGAAATCGCGCGGCAAATCGCTGGGCAAAGCCTCAACCTCAACCTCCATCATCGTCTTATTAAGCAAACCTCCTTTTTCCTTGACCGCGGGCGCCTCGCCAATAAACTCCAGAGGCACCTTAACTCTGACTTTTTCATCCATCCGAACCTGGTAAAAATCGATATTAATCGGCTCTCCGGAGAGCGGATCGCGACCGACATCCTGGATAAGAACCGCGCGCTTTTCGTCGCCGACCGAAACATTGACGACGGAACTCTCGCCTAATGCCTTAAACGCTTTTTTAAAATCCTTGGCGTCCACCAGCAAATGAATATTTCCTATCCCCTTGCCGTAGAGCTCGGCCGGAATTTGGCCGTTCTCCCGAAGGCTTTTTACGCTCTTTCCTAATTGGCTTCTTATTTCAGCTTTTAAATCCATAAGTTAATTATAATAAAAAAA
>CAZODS010000036.1:0-5406 GCA_964578705.1 uncultured Candidatus Saccharibacteria bacterium | reverse complement strand
GCCAGTTTGACGGGTAGCCAGCCGGAGCCGTCGGTTTTAACCAGGGAAGAAGTTGAAGCGCAGTTATAAGTATATCCCGAAGGAAGAGCCGGCAAGCCGAGGTCGCCGCAGCTTGATGAAGCGGTGTCGGGAAGAGAAACATAAACGACGCTCGAGGTGCCTAAAAATCCCGTTCCTCCCGAGTCGGTTAAATATATATTTATAGCAGAATTAAGGTTTGCCATATCGGAAAGCCTTTGAGAATCCCTCCCTTGAGCCAGCAATTCCGTTGGATTGAGAGTTAAAATTACTACTACAGCCAGGATTACCAAGATAGCGATGACTATCAGGAGTTCGATAAGCGTGAAGGAGGAACGAGCCTCGATTTTATTTTCCGGCAAACGGCGGTTCGGATATTCCAGCGATATCCGCCCGCCTGCCCTCTCGGCGATTTTGTCCGTCTTCGTCGAAACCAAGCCAAAATCGCCTCCGAGAGCTTGCCGGGAAAACAAAATCAAGGCTCTTAGAGGGGGAAGATGGCTGAAAGAAGAGCGAGAAGAAGACAATCTCTTAGTGGCGTTATTGATCCGAGCGGGCAGGGTTTTCTTTAAAGTGAAAAAACTTTTTAAATTTAGAGATGATTTCACCTGTTAATTATAACAAATTAGTTATAAAAAAATTCAACCAAGCGAGCCGGTTTTAACTTTTAGCGAAAGGATTTTTGGCTCCCAAGACTTCAAAGTGAACATGGCAGCCGGTGGCGTCTCCGGTTTGTCCCATCAAGCCGATTTGCTGGTTTTGTTTGACGTAATCTCCGATGGAAACAGAAAGAGATTGAAGGTGAGCATAGCGAGTTTCGACTCCGTTGGGATGTTCGATAAGAATATAATTTCCATAGCCGCCGTTATATCCGGAGGACGCGGTGTCGATGACGAGCCCGTCGGCGGAGGCGACTACCGGCGCGCCGCAGTTGTTGGCGATATCGACGGCGTTGTGGTCATGAAGAATTCCCCAGTTAAATCCGTAAGCCGGCATTACAAAATAGCCTTTAAGGTCGGGCAGCGAAGAGGCGGCCAGGTTTAAAGAATAATTTTCCACGGGTTTTCCGTTAGGAATAATTAAATTGGTTCCCGGGGCCAAGCCGCTACTTTTTATTTCATTATTGGCTAGCCGCAATTCTTCGATGCTGATGCCGTAAAGGGCGGAAATAGATTCCCATGTTTCGCTATTCTGAACTTGGTGCAGGACGCCGGAGACGGGGAGTATAACCAATTGTTCGCCGCGGTAAAGGTAGTTTTTGGCGATGGAAGGATTGGCCCAAAGAATAGTTTGGATAGAAATATTAAAATAACCGGCAATCTTTGGAAGGGTATCTCCTTTTTGGACGTCATAAATTATTATTCCCGGCCGGCCGGATAAGGAACCGTTGGATGGGCCGATATTTACGCCGGCAAGGGTGCCGCCGTTTAACAGGGTGTTGGCCGAGTCGCCGGTTGTTTCGGTAGGCAAAGCGGAAGCGGCTTGGGGAAGACTTTGGGCGACGGTTTGGGCTTGTCCGGAACTAAGCGGCTGCGGTCCGCCTAAAACGCCTTTTTCTTTGCCGCTTTGGGAGGCGTCGCTCTGATTCGATAAAATGAAACCGGCGCTTAAAAGTCCTAATAGCAAAAAAACCGCTATAAGGAGCGACTTTCGGATAGGCGCGCTTTTAATTTTCCTTAAAATTATACTAATATTGCTATTGTAGCATAATGAATAAAAATTTCAACAAGCATCGGGAAAAGCCGCCGCTGATCCTTAATCCCGGACAAAAAATGGCTGCCGAGGCGCCCTTGAAGCCGCTTCTGATTATCGCCGGCGCCGGAACGGGTAAAACCCAAACCCTAACCAGCCGCCTGGTTTATCTTATAAATGAAGGCGTCCCGCCGGACCAAATCGTGGCTATTACTTTTACCAATAAAGCCGCCGGTGAGATGAAAGAAAGGATGGCTGGGGCGGGCATCGATTTAAGAGAAAGAGAGACTCCCTTTATCGGGACATTCCATGCTTTTGGCGCCAGGATATTGAGAAAAGAAGCGAGGTTCGCCGGCCGCAAACCGGAGTTCACTATCTTCGACAACGACGACAGCCTTAGTCTGATAAAAAAAATAATCAAGAGTTTTGATTTTAAGGAAAAAATTTCGGCGGCGGAAATCCAGAGCCGGATTTCTTCGGTAAAAAATAATTTGGCTCCGGCAGAAGAGGCGGATTTTAAAAATCAGGAAGTTTTCGAAGCTGTTTTTGGCGAATATGAACAAAAGCTTGCCGAAAACGGCGCTTTTGATTTTGACGACCTGCTGGAAAAGCCGGTCCGGATTTTCAGGGGTAATCCGGAGATATTAAAAAAGTACCGGCGCCAAATTTCCCATATTCTTATCGATGAATATCAGGACGTTAATTTTGCCCAATATGCTTTGGTTAAACTCTTGGCGGGCGACGAAGGAAAACTAAGCGCCGTCGGCGACGACCAGCAGGCAATTTACAGCTGGCGCGGCGCTAATTTTGAATTTTTCCTTAATTTCGAAAAAGACTGGCCTCAAAGCGAAGTCGTGGTCCTTGAAGAGAATTACCGTTCTACCGGAAAAATAATCAGAGCCGCCTCCGAGCTTATCAAAAACAATTCCAACCAGAGGCAAAAAAATCTTTGGACCAAAAAAGAGGAAGGAGATAGCGTGGAAATTTTGGAAGCGAAAAACGCCGCCGAAGAAGCCGAATGGATCGCGGAAAAGATAAAGGAAAACGATTATTACGGTTCGGCGGCGGTTCTTTACCGAACCAACGCCCAATCACGGGCGATTGAAGAAGCGTTCATTAGCCGGGATATTCCTTACCGGATTATCGGCGGCCTGAAATTTTACGAGCGGCGTGAAATAAAAGATATTATCTCGGCCTTGAGGATTTTTGCCAATCCGCTCGACTCGCTGAGCCTTGGGCGTTTGGAAAAATTGCTCCGCAAAAAAAGATTCGCCCGGTTTTCAGAAAAGTGGTCTTCTTTAAGATTGTCGACGAAAGACAAAATTTCGCCGGTAAATTTGATTAATGAATTTTTGAAAATCGCCGATTATCCGGCGTATCTTAAAAATAATTTCATCAACGCCGATGAGCGCCGGGAAAACGTCGGGGAATTAATCGGTTTCGCCGGAGAGTTTTCCGACCTGGATTTGTTTTTGGAGCATCTGGCCCTGTTCGAGGCGACAGACAATTTTAGGGAAAAAGAAAACGCGGTCAAACTGACAACTATCCATTTGGCCAAAGGCTTGGAGTTTGACAAGGTTTTTATCGTCGGAGCAAGCGAAGGGCTCTTGCCGCACGCCAGGGCGTTTTTAAGTTTGGCCGAAATTGAGGAGGAGCGGCGTCTGATGTACGTGGCGATGACCCGCGCGAAAAAAGAATTACGCATAAGTTTTTACGGACCGCCTTCCCGTTTTATTTCTGAAATACCCGCCGAACTGGCGGAATTCAGAAGTTTAAATACCAGCCATAATTTCCAAGATTTTGAATCTTTCAGGAACCGGAACGACGAGGAGGACTATATAGATTATTAACGCGATCATCTCGGCGTTATTCGAAAACCAGATTGCGCTCTATCGCTATTATCCCCAGAAACCGCTTGACAGACTGCAATCGCTTGCTAAAATGGAAAACATAATTAAATTTAATCCCCTAAACGGGAAAATCAGGTCGAATCCCTCCGCGGTCGCGGAGCGGAAAAATAAAAAAATAAATAAAAAATAAAATGGCAGAAAAAGAAAAATTCGCGAGAACCAAACCGCATGTTAACGTCGGAACCATCGGCCACGTTGACCACGGCAAAACCACTTTAACGGCGGCGATAACTCACGTTCTGTTTTTAAAAGGTCTGGCTAAAAAAGAAGAGAAAGTCGATCAAATCGACAATGCTCCGGAGGAAAAAGCCCGGGGTATCACAATCGCTCTTCATCACTCCGAATACGAATCGGAGAAACGGCACTACGCCCACGTCGACGCTCCCGGCCACGCCGATTATATTAAAAATATGATTACCGGCGCCGCCCAAATGGACGGAGCGATACTGGTTGTTTCGGCCGCCGACGGCCCGATGCCCCAGACCCGCGAGCACGTTCTTTTGGCGAGGCAGGTTGGCGTTCCTTACATCGTCGTCTTCTTAAATAAAGTTGACCAGGTTGACGATCCCGAACTGATTGATTTAGTCGAATCGGAAGTCCGCGAGCTTTTAAAGAAATACGAATTTCCCGGAGACCAGACTCCGGTCATCCGCGGTTCGGCTATCAAGGCCTTGAACGTTAAATCCGCCGATGAGCCAGACGCCAAGCCGATTTTGGATTTGGTCAAGGCTCTTGACGATTATATTCCCGATCCGGTCAGGGACACCGACAAGCCGTTCTTAATGCCTATTGAAGATATATTCTCTATTGAAGGAAGAGGAACGGTTGTCACCGGAAGAATCGAGCGGGGCAAAGTTAAAGTCAACGAAGAAGTCGAGGTAATCGGCTTAAGGCCGACCCAAAAAACCGTCGTTACCGGCATTGAAATGTTTAACAAGCTTCTCGACGAAGGAATAGCCGGAGACAACGTCGGTATTTTGCTTCGTGGTCTTAAGAAGGAAGACGTCGAGAGAGGGCAGGTCGTGGCGAAGCCCGCCTCGGTCACGCCTCATACCGAATTCGAAGCTGAAGTTTACGTCTTGAGCAAAGAAGAAGGCGGAAGGCACACGCCGTTCTTTAAAGGATACAAGCCGCAGTTTTATATCAGGACTACCGATGTTACCGGCGACGTTGAATTGCCGGCCGGAACGGAAATGGTTATGCCGGGCGATACGGTTAAAATAACCGTCAAACTGATTTCGCCGGTCGCTTTGGAGGAAAAACAGAGATTCGCTATTCGCGAAGGAGGCAAAACGGTTGGCGCCGGAGCCGTTACTAAAATTATCAAGTAAGGGATTTAAGGTTATTAATGGCCAAAAAACAACCGGAAGCAACTCAAAAGTTAAGATTGCGCGTCAAGGCTTACGATATTAAATTAATCGACAATTCCTGTCGGCAAATTATTGACGTTGCCGAAAGGAAGGACGCCAAGATTATCGGCCCGATTCCTTTGCCGACGGAAACTAAAGTCTATACGGTCAACCGTTCGACTTTCATCGACAAAAATTCCAGGGAACAATTTGAGCTTTTAATCCATAAGCGCCTCATCGATATTTTAAACCCCAATCCCAAGATTATCGAAGCTTTGAGCTCTCTTAATTTGCCGGCCGGTGTGGACATTGATATTAAAACCGTGTAAGATATTCTCGAGGCTTGCGAATAAAACTGTCGAGGTTGCCTCGGCAGTTTTGTTTAAAATTATAAGCGAAGGATGAATAATGGTAAATCCGTTATTAGGACTGAGCGA
>CAZODS010000035.1:0-5472 GCA_964578705.1 uncultured Candidatus Saccharibacteria bacterium | reverse complement strand
TTTCAGAAATTTTCGGTAAAATAAGTTCGAGCGTGGTTGTATAGATACACCAAGTTGAGAATAAAATTAAGAAGCTTAGGCGTGGAATCATTTAATTTTGGCGGGAGTCGAACGGCGGAGCGAAGTTTTGCCAGCAGGCAAAACGAGCGAGCCGGTGCCCAGACCTTTTTCGAGCGACGGCGAGAAAAAGAGTCGCGGGCGACTCCCACCCTGCGCATAAGTAAAAATATAAGCGCCAAAGAAGCAAGACGAATATTTTTGATTTTGGTATAATTGTATTATGAATAAAGATATCATACTCGGTGTTTTAATAGGCGTCATCCTTACCGTTATTTTGGTAGGTATCGGCGGTTTCTTTTTATACCCCAAATTAAGTCAGATGCTTGGGCTTCCCGGAACTGGTCGGCCGGCCAGCGGTTCCATAAATGGGCCGAGCGGCAATTATGGACAGCCGCCGTCCGAACAACAGCAGCAATCGCAGGGCAACGGTACGATGTTTGGTTGCCCCGAGCTGAAACTTATTGGCGCGACCGCGGTAAAAAGCAACGTGCCTTTCACGGTGCAAAATACCGACTCCAAACCGCACACAATTACCATCAGCATCACTGAATATAATTTCGCTGCCGGAGAGGAAAAAACCATAACCATAAACGGCGAGGGCGTTTATCATCCCGGGTGCGATGGCTATGCTAACGTAGGCGAATTAAATGTAGGGCAATAAGGAAAACATAGAAAATTCCATCTTAGAAAAAACCTAACGGCCGTAATTATAAAACCGATAAAAATTTTTCCATTCCGGCCGAAATTACGGAGAAAAATCAGGTTAAAAACTAAAGAATCCCTTAATTAAAATCCCGCCCCTTTATGGAGAGGCGGGATTATTTTTAGCCGTCTTTTTTCCCGAATTTTCTGCCCAGCCAGCGTAGCAATCTTTTTGCCGGTTTAGTTTCAAAATCGGGGATTTCTTTTCCGCAGCAGGAACATTCCGCGAATTTGATAAAAATCGCTTTTTGACAGCCGCATTGGCCGCAATTATAAATAGCTCTTACAGCTTTCTTTCTCATCGGCTCCCCGCAACAACGCAAAGACCGGTAGATCCCTTCGTTAATAAATTCCAATTTTTGGGCTTGCTTGTTGTAAAGATGAACCGTGCTTATTTTATTCCCATGAGAACAAAGTTCTTCCTCGGCCATATAAAACCTCCTTTTTTAAAAGCTATTTATTAAAATAACACCGCCGCGAATAAAATCAATACATGAATAGAATTTATGATTTAGCGGTCAGGATATAAAATATAGGAAATATGATTTAAAATTTATGAAGCTTATCTTAATTTATAAATTATAATTCATAATTCTGTTCGGTTTCATCCGCGTCAATCTGCGCCATCGATTTTCTTGTTTCTTGTTAGGCGCGGAGTTAAAATGTATTAATGTTCGAGTATTTTGACGAAGCAATCATTCTGAAAAAAGAGCCCGTCAACGAGGCCGATTACCGAATATGCCTTTATGCCAGAAAGTTAGGTAAAATCGTGGCGAAAGCCAAAAGCGCCCAAAAAATAACTTCAAAACTCTCCGCCCATCTTGAGCCGGGGAATCTGATTAAAACAAGGATAATCGAAAAAAACGGCCCTCAAATTATCGAGGCCCTGAAAATTTCGCGCTTGCCTTTAAAAATTTCAGACCTCGAAAAACTGAATATCTTAATCGCCGACAATCAGCCGGACGGGGCGCTTTGGAAAAATCTGACCGGAGAAAATATTGATTGGCGGGAAACGCTTAAAATTTTGGGCTGGGACCCGGACGAAGCGTCTTGTTTTTCCTGCCATAAAAAGGGAATTAATTTTTTCAGCATTGGCAGCCAGAATTTTCTTTGTTCAAATTGCTCGCTGAATTTCAATTCTTCGGAATGGCTTCAATTCGTCGATTTTTGATTTTCTTGATAAAATAAAAATATGGCAAATAATTCACCCTGGCAGGAAGAAACGGCGGCGAGAGCGCCCAAAAAATCTTCCCGGAAAAAATGGTTAATTATCGGAATTTTACTTGCCGTCATTATTTTGGTTGGCGCGGGAATAAATTTTTATTTCTATTACCAGAACTCTCTAGTCAATCAGGGGGTAGGCATCGCGTTTTCGGGCGATAGCAGCGCTTACGTAGGACAGGAATTCAAGCTCAACGTCAATTATTTTAATAACACTAATTTAGTCCTTAAGGACGCCAATCTTTCCCTGTCTTTGCCCGATGGAATTTTATTTTTGGACGCCACCAGCCAGAGAGTCGAAGAAAAATCAATCGGCGATTTGGGTCCCGGAAGCCTGGGCAATATCACTTATAATCTCGTGGCAACCGGCGGCGCACAATCTCTCCAAAAAATCCAGGCCTCGCTTTCTTACAACTTGTTCCAAACGGGCAATAGCCGTTTTGAACGCCAATCCTCGTTCGACGTTAACATCTTAGACCCGATAGTCAGCGTTTCTCTCCTGGCGCCTCAAAATATAGTGAACGGTCAAAATTTTGACTTAACCGTTAATTATAAAAACAATACCCCTCAGAACCTTTCCGGTATTTCTTTGGCTCTTGTGTATCCGCCGGTTTATAATTTCAAAACAAGCAGCGTTCCGCCGACGGCCGGAAATAATACTTGGAGCCTGAGCTCGATTGCTCCCGGAGCCGGCGGCAGCTTTACGGTCACCGGTTCGGTAACCGGAGCGGAACAATCTTTTTTTCAGATGGAGGCCGACATAAACGCCCAAATTAATAATCAAAGCTATCAGGTGAACAGCCAAAAGCTCCAGCTGGTTATCGCCTCCTCTCCGCTCTCGATATCCATCGGCTTAAATAATAGTTCAAATTACGTTTCCAAACTTTCCGATAACCTCTCTTACACGATAACTTATCAAAATAATTCTTCCGTCGCTTTCCAGAACGCCGTTATCACCGCCGCTTTAACCGGCGATCTTTATGATTTTTCTTCTTTCCAGACCAACGGCTTTTTTAACGGCCTGACGCAGACATTCACCTGGAACGCTTCAAACGTTCCGGAGCTGGCCTCTATCGCTCCCAACCAATCCGGTTCGGTAAGTCTTACTATCGGCGTCAAAAGCAGTTATCCGATAAAAAGGATAAGCGACAAGAATTTTTCTTTAAGCGTCAAAGCCCAGATTGCGTCGCAGACCGTTTTACCGAACAGCAACACCAGTCAGACTATCGGTTTGGCCCAGCTGGAAACGCCTGTTCAGGGAATGGTTAATATTCTTTCCAAAGGTTATTTCCGGGACGCGGCTTCGGGAATTTTAAACAGCGGACCATTTCCTCCCAGAGTTAACCAGCCGACAGAATACACCATTCACTGGATTATCAATAATTATTCCACTGATATTTCCAATGTAACCGTCAAGGCAACTCTAGCCTCTAACGTCGCCTGGACGGGAACGGTTAAAAGCAATATCGGCAGCTCGTCGCCGGCATACGACCCTTCCAGCAACACAATAACTTGGCAAATAAATAAAATTCCGGCAACGACGGGAATAGTTTTGCCGGCAGCCGAAGCGGTTTTTCAAATTAAAAGCACTCCCTCGATAAACCAGCTCAATGATTTCGCTTCGCTTGTCAGCCAGACAACGTTGACGGCGGACGATAATTTTACTAACGTTCCCTTAAGCGATTCCGCGAACGAAATAACGACAGCCCTTCCCGACGATCCAACCATTCCTTCGGACTCGGGAAAAGTTTCGCCTTAATAAGTAATTAAAAAATGGAAAAAAATTCAATGGAAAAAATAGTTTCACTGGCAAAAAGGCGGGGTTTTGTTTATCCTGGCTCGGAAATTTACGGCGGCTTGAGCAGTACTTACGATTATGGTCCCTTGGGAGTTGAATTGAAAAACAATATTAAAAAAGAATGGTGGAATTATTTTGTCCATCAGCGCGACGATATGGTCGGCTTGGACGGAGGAATTCTTTTAAGTCCGAAAGTCTGGGAAGCGAGCGGCCACGTTAAAAATTTTAAGGATGCTTTGGTGGAGTGCAAAAAATGCCATCATCGTTTCCGTCCGGACAAACTTAAAGACCCCTCAAAATGCCCCGATTGCGGGGGCGAATTCACCGAAGCCAAACTTTTCAGCGGAATGTTTAAAACCGTTATTGGTCCGGTTGAAGAAGAGGGAATTACGACTTATCTCCGTCCCGAAACCGCCCAGGCCATATTTACCGATTACAAAAACATTCTTGCTTCCACCGCCAGAAAAATTCCTTTCGGCGTCGGCCAGATAGGAAAGTCATTCAGAAACGAAGTGACGACCGGCAATTTTATTTTCCGCACTCTTGAATTCGAGCAGATGGAGATCGAGTATTTTATTTCGTCTGATAGCGATTGGAAAAAAATATTCGAGGACTGGGTAAGTTATATGCACGGCTTTATGGATATTATCGGATTGAAGCGCGACCGGCTCTTTGATCACGAGATTCCCGACGGCGAGCGCGCTTTTTATTCCAAGAGAACAATCGACATGGAATATGATTTTCCGTTCGGCCGCGACGAACTTTGGGCCGTCGCGTACCGCACCGACTACGACCTTTCAAGCCACCAAAAATATTCCGGCGTTAATATGGAGTATTTGGACGATAAAACAGGCAAAAAATATATTCCTCACGTTATCGAGCCGACTTTCGGCGTTGACCGGACGCTGCTCGCTATTTTAGCGACCGCTTACGAAGAAGACGGCGACCGTAAAATTCTTAAACTTAAACCGAGTATGGCTCCCTACAAAGTTGCCGTCTTTCCTCTACTTCACAACAAACCGACGCTGGTTGATTTGGCGAAAAAAATTCACGACGAACTTAAAAAATATTTTTACACCGCTTGGGACGACAGGGGAAATATCGGAAAAAGATATTATGCCCAGGACGAAATCGGTACGCCGTTTTGCGTGACGGTTGATTTTGAAAGTCTCGAAAATAACGACGTTACCGTTCGGGAGAGAGACTCAATGAAGCAAATAAGGGTGAATATCAAAGACCTGGTTGATTATTTCAAGGATAAAAACTTATTAAATTAAATGTACAGGGAATTGTCCGGGAAAAAATGGAAAAAATGGTGGAATATCGGCGAAAACGAAACTCCGGACGTTCTGATAGTCTGGGGAATTTTTAAGAGCGTCAAAGAAGAAGGTTACTGGCTGGTAACTGATTTTTTACGCGACCATTTCAAAGACCAGCTGAAAAATTTAAGGCCGATTTCGCCTCACGCTTTTATCGGCGATTATAAAAATATGAAAATAGCCGTCACTCACGCTTATGGCGGCGCTTTTTCCGGAGATCAGGTTCAGCATTTCATCAAGCTGGGCGCGAAATTGGTCATCCTTCTGGGGCATTTCGGCGGCTTAACCAGAAAAAAAATTCCGGTCGGACGGATTTTTATACCGACCGCCGCTTACCGCGCCGACGGCACCAGTTATTATTTTTTGGGCGGT
>CAZODS010000034.1:0-5603 GCA_964578705.1 uncultured Candidatus Saccharibacteria bacterium | reverse complement strand
AAGGTCGGCGGCGGAAGCGCCTTTGCCGATAATTTCTTCAACCTGGGGAGTCATCTGAAAAATTTCATAAATAGCGACCCGGCCGGAAACTCCTTTGCCGTTACAGGCGGGACAGCCGGGGCTTTTATATATTTTATAAGGTTTTTTGATTTGCGACGTCGTCTCGGCGGGCAAGCCTTTTAAAGCGGCGTCTATCGCCTGGCTAATTCCCTCCGAAGCGTCTTCGGCGGTTTTACAGCTTTGGCATAGTTTGGAAACCAGCCTTTGGGAAATCATAAGGTTCAAAGCGGCCGGCAAAAGGAATGGCTCGACTTTCATATCGACTAAACGGGGAATCACTCCCACCGCGTTGTTGGTGTGCAGGGTCGAAAGAACGATATGGCCCGTCAAGGCGGCGTGAATAGCCAGGCCGGCAGTTTCGTTGTCGCGGATTTCGCCGACCATAATAATATCGGGGTCTTGCCGTAAAATTTCCCGCAGTCCCGAAGCAAAATCGTAGCCGATTTCCGGCTTAACCTGCGACTGGTTGATTCCGGAAATAAAATATTCAACCGGGTCTTCCAAGGAAACAATATTGACCTTGTCGCTGTTTAAAGTCTGAAGCAAGGCGTAAAGAGTGGTTGTTTTACCGGAACCGGTGGGACCGGTGATGAGAATCATTCCGTAAGGCTTGTTTAGCGCGGTATTTATAATGCCGCTATTATGTTCGTTAAGACCGAGTCGGTCCAGTGTTTTTAAGCCAACCGTTGAGTCCAAAACACGAATAGCGACTTTTTCTCCGGAAGGAGTGGGGAAAGTTGAAACACGGAAATCTATTTCCCGATCCAAAATGGCGCTCCGGAAACGGCCGTCCTGGGGAATGCGGGTTTCGTCGAGCTTCAGCTCCGAAACGACTTTCACCCGGGAAATAATCGGCTGACTAAGTTCCAGCGGCAAAGAAGCGACCTCCTTAAGTTCTCCGTCTATCCGAAAACGAATTCTTAAATAATTTTGCTGGGGTTCGATATGAATATCGGAAGCCATTGATTGGACCGCTTCCTTGAAAGTCGAAGCGACCAGCTTGATAATCGGCGCTTCTTCGGCGCCTACGCCCTTCGCTTCTTCAAGCTTGATCAGCTTGCGGGCCATTCCCGGCTGGACAGAAATAGCGCTGACGGCAGCCTCGACTTCGCTCCTGAAAGGAGAATATTTTCTTAGAATTTCCTGCCAATCGGAATAAGAAATAAGATATATCGCCAGACTTAAATGCTCGCGGCGGGCGATAAATTTCAGCGCTTCCTGCGCCCGCAGGTCGTCGGGATTGACCATGCCCACAATCAAATTGCTTCCATCTTTGGAAAGAGGCGCCAGTTCGTAGGTGTGGGCGGTTTCTTCGGGAATAATTTTAATCAAAGAGTCGTCGTATTTCGATAAATCTAATTTTTTGTAAGGAACGCGCAAAACCGAACTTTTCAGTTCGGCTATTTTTTCGTCGCCAATCAAATGGCGCTCGTAAATCATCGACTCGACGCTCCGTCCCGCCAAAAAAGCTTCCCGCTTAATTTTGGCTAATTGGTCTTCGGCAAGCAGGTTCCTTTTCTGGATTTCGCTTAAGAGGGTTTCGTCGGTCATAATTTAATTTTAAATTAAAAATTTCAAATTTCTAATTTAATCAGTAAGACAAAAACGGATTCGGACGACCAAGATTGTTGGGGACGCCGGCCGTCGGGATATAAACTTTCAGGTTTTGAAGCAGGGGCGTTATGATTTGCGGATTAACGCTGATTTTGGATATTGATTGGGCGTTCTGGAAATTGGACGGAACAACCACTTCAATTAATTGGGGCTGGCTGAAAAAAAGATAATAAGCCGCGCCGACGATTATTCCTAAAATGACAATCCACAAGAGGAAAGTGACTATTCCCGAACGGCTTTTTTGCTCTTCTATGACTATAGCCATTAGTTTGTTTGATAATAAGTGTCGACCGTTAAATCCAGATTGTAATAGTCTTGCTTGGGGTCGGCGACCGGCGCGATATTAATCTGCTGGACGTCAAAAATCCGGTAATTGCTTTCGAGATCGATAATCAAATTTTTAATGTCTTCATACTTGCCTATCAATCTCAGCTTGAATTCGGAAACGCCGACGGGATTAATCAGGCTGGTTTCGGACTTAGGGGCCAGATTCAAATTACTCTTATTGACCGAGCTGACCGAATTTAAGTTTAAGTTATTAGCCTGCGCCAAGCCGCTAAGCTGGCCTAAGGCGCTGGCCGATTCCGGGTCGAGTGGCAAAGCCGTGGAAAGATTGGTTTGAAAATCCGCTTCGTTTTTGTAATCGCTCAAAAGAGATTGTATCTGGCTGATGGTTTGTTTTTGATTATTCAAAAAACTTTGTTTGGAGGCAATTTCACCCCGGGTATTTTGAACGTCTCCATAGGCGCCCTGGATAAAATCGAAATAAACAACCAAAGAAACCAAAAGTAAAACCAGGGCGATGACTAAACTTATTAATCTTTCGGTTGATTTTTTCATTATTACTGTTGATTAAAGAAAAAGCCCGGCTGGAAAACCAGGGTGGCGCTAAAAGAAAATCCCTGAGGCGTGTAAGAAATTTGGCTGAAGTCCACTCTCGTAATAGCGGATGAGCTTTGCCAGGCGGCCAGTTGGCCGACCAAATCATCCATGGATTTCGCCAGGCCGCTCAACTGAACCTGGTCATTGAAAACAGTCAGACTTAAGCGGTTGAAGTAAACATTAGGGTCGGTATTCTTCTCAAGATAATTCAATAAATTAGAACTGATGACGTGGCTGCCGAAAATAACTTTAAAGTTGGTAAGCTGGGAAACGTAGTTGACCAGTTGGCTTTGGTCGGTTGGGGAAATCTGATTTCCGGCAACGCTTATCTGACTATTAAGCTTGCTAAGTTGGGCGTTCAAATATGGCTCATAACCGAAAACCATTCCCAAATAAATAACTAAAGTGATAATAAATATTGAAACGCTGAACATCAAAAGTTTCGCCGGCATGCCTCCGCCGACTTGAGGTTCGCGGCTTAATTTTTCCGCGAGCTCCTGATGAAATTGGGAAGTTTCCAAAGCCATAATATTTATATTAATTATACAATAATTAAATTTAAATCAAAACAACCGCCGGGCTCAAATGAATTCCCTCATTGCCAACCCCAAAGGAATCGCCATCACCGGCCCAAGCTCGTTGACTATCGGCTCGATAACGGCCGTCTCGTATTCGAATTTCACAAACGGATTGGCGCGCATTACCGCCGAAACTCCGAATTGCTTCTTTAAATAAGCGTCTAAGCCGCTCAAATTGGAACCCCCGCCGGCCAGAACTATCCTTTCAAGCGCCGCCGCCGCCGGCTGCTGAATTTTATAATTATACTGGGCTTTTTTGATTTCGCCGATTATGGCGTCGACATACGGAAGCATCAGTGTGGATAACTCGTAATCCGGACCAGTTCCGGAAATGCCTTTGTTTCTTTTTAATTCTTCGGCGCGGATGGGATTTATTTTCAGGCTGTTCACCAAAGCTTGAGTGACAACGCTCCCCCCTAAGTCGCTCTGAACATTAAACTTCAAATGCGATTTTTCGAAAAAAGCGATGTTCGTCGAACGCGCGCCGATATCGACGACCAAAGTCGGCGTCGGGTCGCTTCCGACGATAACCCGGCCCAAACTCAAAGTTTCGATTTCCAAAAGGCGGAGGTTTAAGCCGACAGCCTTAAAAATTTTCTGGTATTTTCTTATTTGTTCCTGGGGAACGGAAATCAAAAGAACCTGCTCGTGAGTCAAACCTTTCTCGTCCGAATACTCGCCCACCTTCAGCCAATCAATCGCTACTTCCGAAATCGGCGAGGGAATATACTGCTGCGCTTGGTAGATAACCGCCTTATTCAAATCGGCGTCCGGCATTTGCGGCATATCCAAAACCGTTACGAACGCCGAAAAAAGAGGAATCGACGCCAAAGCTTCGGTTGTTTTCGTGTTCATCTTCGCCAAAAGGACTTTAAGAAGGTCGATGACCTCCCTTTCGAAAAGTTTCAGCGAACTGGTTTGCAGGGCGCTGTTTACCCGCATCAGATAACTGTCGGTTTCCAAAATCCCGTAATTGGCGATGCGGGGCAATTGCTTCCCCTGATCGACTTCGACAATCTTAATAGAAGTGGTGCCGATATCGACTCCGAGATAAGAAGGCTTCAGAATTGGTTTTAAGAATTTGAAAAAATTCGCCATTAAACGTTTAATAACATTATATAATAAGAATCATAAATAAAAAATGAATTTAGACGCCATTTGGGATTTAATATTTCCCGCTTACTGCCTTGGTTGCGGCGGTCATTCAGGAAACAGTGAATTTTTGTGCCCCGATTGTTTTTTGAAAATCAGCGTCAATAAAACCTTATTTTGCGGCAAGTGCCGCGCCAGGCTGCCGGAAAACAAAAAAATTTGCCACCTCGATTTTCCCTATCTTTTGGCGGCCGCCGCCGGCTATCGGGACGAAACAGTCAGAGAATTAATCCACAACCTGAAGTTCAAAGGGGTAAAAAGGGCCGCCAAACCGCTGGGAGAAATTTTAATAAAATACCTCAAAGGACTGGATTTGAATCTGGAAAATTATTTAATCGTTCCCGTTCCGTTGGGAAATAAGAGGTTGAGAAGCCGCGGCTTTAACCAGGCGGAGCTTTTGGCCAGAGAAGTTTCGGAAAATTTCGATTTGCCGGTTTTAAAAGACGCCTTCATTCGCGCCAAAGAAACAAAACCCCAAACTGAACTAAAAAATTTAGAAGATAGATTTAAAAACCTCGAAGACGGTTTTATCGTTATTAATCCCGAAAAAATTTCCGGAAAAAATATTTTGCTGATTGACGACGTTTCGACTTCCGGCGCCACACTGAACGCCGCCGCCGCCGCCCTTAAAGAATCCGGGGCGAAAAAAATTATCGCTTTAGTTGCCGCTTTAGCGTAGATACTCCGTGGATTTACGCCGCATTTTTTATAATTCAGCACTTAACATTCGTCTTTCAGGCGCTATGATATGTCGTTTTTTTAATTTAATTTTAAAAAATCCCCGTTCCGATTTATCGGAACGGGGCTAAGCCGTTAAAAATAATAAGTTAAACCTATCGACGCGGAAAAACCGGTGTTCGACAGATACTTTTCAAGCGAAACCGAGGAACTGCTTCCGCTGCGGCTTGGCGACGGAGGGTCGGCCTGATTCGCGGGAGATTGATTCGGCGGAGAATTATTTGAAGTTTGGGAAGCGGAATTTTTATGGCTCTTATCCGATTGCCAGGGATTAATTGCCGGCAGGTATTGGGCCAAAGACATTTTTAATTCAATATCTTTGGTTATTTTTATCGAGCTCTGAAGCTTAGCCTGCCAAAGTTTCAAATCGTCAAACTCGATTCCGCTGTCGTCGCTGGCAACGCCGCTGTACGACACATTGCCGCCAAGATCGTAAATGGCGACATATTTTATCCCAAAACCCAGACTCCATTTTTCGGCATTATAGCCGTAAGCGCCTCCTATTTCGTCTTCCATCACGCTTAAATTTCCTTTAGCGGAAAACGGCGTAAGGCCGATGCTTACCGAATTACCGGCGGA
>CAZODS010000033.1:0-5834 GCA_964578705.1 uncultured Candidatus Saccharibacteria bacterium | reverse complement strand
AATATTTCCTATTTCTTATTTTTTAGGTTAGTATAAAAGTATGTTAGTTATAACCACTTCAATTTCCGGTTCTGGGAAAGACGAATACTTGGAGAAGGTTAAAAAATACTCGCAAGCCCATAATCGGAAAATAAAAGTTTACCCGGTTGGCGACATGCTTTTGGAGCACGCCAAAAACATCCACGTTCAAATCACCGAAGAAAATGTTTTAAACACAAATCCCGAAGCGTTAAGCGCCGTCCGCAGCGCGGTTTTTGAAAAAATAATCCGTGAACTTCCGAAAGCGCTCAAAGAATACGACGCGGTTTTTATAAACATTCACGCAATGTTTTATTGGAAAAAAGTTTTTATCCGCTCGTGGGATCCCTACTACGTCAGCCAGCTCAATCCCGATGTTTTTATAAGCGTCATTGACTCGACCCAGTTAATCCAGGAAAGGCTGAAAAAAAGAAAACAGTGGCAGGCCAATCCCTTGAGCGGCGAGGAAATTCTCTTGTGGCGGAATGTCGAAGTGGAAATGACGGCTTCCTGGGCGGAAATAGGCCGCAAGCCGCATTGGGTAATACCGGTAAATTCTCCGGAACAAACTCTTTTTAATGTTCTTTTTGAACCCAATAAAGAAGCTATTTACACGGCAATGCCGATGACCAATTTAAAAGACCGAAAGATGATTAAGAAGATAGATAATTTTATAGATAAGCTGATGGATAAATTTATCGTTTTTGACCCGCGTTGGATAGAAAAAGGGGATGTGGCGGCGACTAAAGGAGTTGATCCGGTTTTATACAATCAGATAGTCGCGAGAGATTTGTATTGGCTTATTCATCAGGTAAAAAGGGTAATCGCTTATATGCCCCAAGTCGTTCTTTCGGCCGGATTGATAAATGAAATCAGATATGCCCACGAAACCAACAAAGAAGTCTGGCTGATTTATCCCAAAGGCGAAAGAATAAGCCCTTTTATCACTTATTATTGCGACCAGATTTTTAACAGTCCGGAACAGCTTTTGAAATTCATCAAAGACGGCTCGAGCAAAAAAACGCCGCGAAAAAATAAAAAATAATTTTAATGTCTCCGGATCAATTTTTAGCTCAAAATTACTGGTGGATTTGGCTGGCGATTATTTGGGTTTTGCCATGGAAAGGCTACGCTCTTTGGAATGCGGCCAAAAACCATCAGCCGGTCTGGTTTATAGTTTTGCTTATCGCCAATACTATGGCAATTCTGGAAATTCTTTATATATTCGTTTTTGCCAAAGACAAATGGCGGGGTTGGAGAAATATATTTAAAGGCGGAAAAAATCTGGCCGAAAAAGGAAAAATTCCGGCGGCGGTCGACAGTCTTAAATTCGAAGATTTCAAAAAAGCGGATTTGCGGGTCGGGAAAATTTTGAAGGCCGAAAAAATAGAGAATTCGGAAAAACTTTTGAAACTCCAGGTTGATTTGGGAACGGAGAAAAGGCAAATCGTCGCCGGCATCGGAAAATTTTATTCTCCGGACGATTTAATTGGCGGAGAAATTATAGTGGTAGCCAATCTGGAGCCTCGCTCTTTAATGGGTTTTGAGAGCAGGGGAATGCTTTTGGCGGCCAGCGACAGGGAAGCGGTTTTGCTTAAACCTTCGCGGGAAGTGACTCCCGGGTCAAAAGTCCAGTAATCTTTCGTCTATTCGCGCCCGGAAAATTATTTTATCCTAATCGCCGCTATGACGCGTCATAGCGGCGATTTCAGAATATATTATCGCTAATTAAAATAACGGCTATGGCCGCAATAATATTGCTATGACATGTCGTAGCGTAAAAATTTAATCAAAGAAGAATAAAAGTCTCCTTTCGAGCTTACGTTTGAGGTTTGATTAAGGGGTTAAGGAGGAATCTAAATAAAACCTCGCCCCTCTAAAAGAGGGGCGAGGTAAAACAGATTTGAGTTAATGCTTAGTCGATATCATCGTTAAGCATTATGACACTCACTCATCTTCTATAGTATATACTCGACTTTTTCAAAAGTCAACAGTCGCAGGATTTAGATTATGCGTTCATGTTGACAAATTTTAATAACTATAATATAATTTACCGTGAGTTAGTAAATTAAAAACTTAAAAGATAAAAAAGGAGAAAAGGATGAAAAGGATAGCAATGATTTTAGCGATTTTGGCGGTTTCGGTTTTGATGGCAACAAACGCAAGGGCAAGCCTGAATGACGGGATTGGCGCTGGTCTGCAAATGGTTGGCGGCAGTCCGTCGGTGACATTAAAAATGAGAGGCTTGTCGGTAACGCCTCTTGAAATGCAGTATAGTTATATTTTGAACCACGGACAAGAAGTAAACGTCAACCTTTATGTTTTGCACACAAAATATTTCAAATTACATTTAATTGACCCCGGGATTTTTCTGGGAAAGACGCTTAGCGGCGTTGATATCGGGCAAAGTTATGACATCAGTCTTGGCGCCGGCATAGAAATAACGATTTGGAGAAGGCTTGTCGTTTTCGGGGGCGCAAGGGTTTACCTTCCCGACCCGGATAAAGCTTCCAAATTAATAAACGACCGGACAAAATCCGTCGGTGAAAACTCGGCGCAGCAAACAAGCGACCCGAACCAGGTTTATGACGCCGCGAAAGGAGCGGCTTATAATTCGGTGAACGACATCTACGGAGCCGCCGTCAGAAACTACGTAATCAATTTCGGGGCGATGTGGTTTTTCTGGTAAACAGAATCAGTCGAGCCTCTCTTTGGCGACAAAGAGAGGCTTTTTTATTATCAAATGTCGGTTTCTTTGCGGCGGCAATTAGTTTTATTTGTTATAATAAAAATATGCAAGTTATTCCGGCCATAAATTGCCTTGATTTAAAAGATGCCGAGGAAAATCTAAAAATAGTCAGGCGGCTTGGCGGTTTTACGCTGAAGAGGCCCAAATGGGTTCATCTGGATTACGCGGACAGCCGATATACTTTTAATAAAACCTGGGGCGGGCCGCACGATTTTCTTAAATTAAAACCCAGAGACAGGACGTTCAACTGGGAAGTTCATTTGATGGTTCTGGAGCCGGAAAAATTAATCGGCGATTATCTTAAGGCGGGAGTCAAAAGATTGATTGTCCAGGTTGAAACAATAACCAATATCCGCTTTATTATCGATGAAGCCGAAAAATACAACGCCGAACTGATGCTTTCGGTTTCTCCCGGCGCGCCAGTCGAATCACTTCGGCCGTATATGGATAAGGTAAATGAATTCCAGATATTGTCTGTTCATCCGGGTTTGGCCGGTCAGAAGTTTTTGTCTCTTAATTTGGATAAAATAAAATTCATCCGCGGGCATTTGCCGAAAGCTAAAATCGAAATTGACGGCGGGGTTAACGCGGAAACCGCGAAAAAAATAAAAGAGGCGGGAGCGGATATAATAACCTCGGCCAGTTATATTTTCGACAGCCGCAGCCCCAAGAGAGCTTATCGGAATTTGGTTAAAGTGTAGTATAATTTTATAAAGGAATTTTATGATGGAGCTCCATGAAGAAAAATTAAAATATTTAGAACTTTTGGCCAATAAAATACGGGAAGATATAGTTAAAATGCTCGTGGAGGCCGGTTCCGGTCATTCTGCCGGACCATTGGGAATGGCCGATATTTTTACGGTGATGTATTTCCATATTTTGAATCACGACCCGAAAAATCCCAATCTTCCCGACCGCGACCGCCTCGTTCTTTCAAACGGCCATATCTGCCCGGTTTTATACGCGACTCTGGCTCGCGCCGGTTATTTTCCGCTCGAAGAGCTGAAGACTCTGAGAAAACTGGGGACGCGTCTTCAGGGACATCCTCATCGGGAAAGCTTGCCGGGACTGGAGACGACTTCCGGTCCCCTGGGTTCCGGATTGTCGCAGGCGATAGGAATTGCTTTAGCGGCCAAGTTAAATAAAAAGAAATACAGGATTTATTGCCTGACTTCGGATGGCGAGCACGATGAGGGAAATATCTGGGAGGCGATTATGTTTGCCGGTAAGAATAAGCTTAATAATATTACGGCCATAATGGACAGGAATAATATCCAGATAGACGGTTTTACCGAGAACGTTATGCCGATTGAATCAATAAAAGCAAAATACGAGGCTTTTAATTGGCACGTCCTTGAGGTTGACGGTCACGATATGACGCAGGTGGTTGACGCCGTCAGTGAGGCGCAGGCGATTTTTGAAAAGCCGACGATGATTATCGCCCACACGATACCCGGCAAGGGAGTAAGTTTTATGGAGCGCGATTTCGCCTGGCACGGCGTTCCTCCGAATAAAGAGCAGGCCGTTGCCGCTCTGAAAGAACTTCGCACTTTGGGCGGAAAAATAAAAAGCGAGCATGAATAAAATATTATGCTGAATGAAGAATTAAAATTAAATCCGGAGCTGATTCCTTCTTTTGAAAAAAAAGCGGAAATAAGCCAAAAACCAACCCGCGATGGCTACGGAGAAGGTTTGGTTTTAGCCGGAGATGCCGATGAAAACGTCGTTGTTCTCTGCGCCGATTTGACCGATTCGACCAGATCGATGGCTTTTTCCAAAAAATACCCTGAAAGGTTTTTTGAACTTGGGGTAGCCGAGCAAAATCTGGCGACAATCGCCGCCGGCCTCGGGGTTTCCGGAAAAATTCCTTTTATTTCTTCTTACGCCACTTTTTCGCCGGGGAGGAACTGGGAACAAATCAGGACAACGATTTCTTATAATGATTCCAATGTTAAAATCGCCGGCGCCCACGCGGGAGTTTCAGTCGGACCTGACGGCGCGACTCATCAGGCGATAGAAGACATAGCCACGATGAGAGTAATGGCCAATATGAAGGTTTTTGTTCCGGCCGATTCCGTTGAAGCTAAAAAAGCAACGCTTGCGGCGGCTAAAATTTGGGGGCCGGTTTATCTCCGCTTCGCCAGGGAAAAAACGCCCATCATAACCACCGAAGAAACGCCGTTTATTCCCGGTAAGGCCGATGTTTTCTGGCAATCCAAAAAACCGGAGGCGGCTATTATAGTTTGCGGCTCTCTTCTTTACAACGCGCTCCTTTCGGCTTACGAGCTCGAGAAAGAAGGGATTGGAACTATAGTTTTGAATAATCATACCATCAAGCCGATTGACGATAAGAAGATAGTGGAGGTTGCCAAGAAGACTGGCGCCGTGATAACGGTCGAAGAGCATCAGGTTATGGGCGGGCTTGGCGGCGCGGTGGCGGAAGTTCTGGCGAAAAATTTTCCGACGCCGATGGAGTTTATCGGTATGCAAAATGTTTTTGGCGAATCAGGAGCCCCGGAAGAATTGATAGAAAAATACGGGATGTCCCCTAAAAGCATTAAAGCCGCGGTTAAAAAAGTTTTAAAAAGAAAATGACCTCATCATTGGCAAAAGATTTTATCGCTATCGGCTCGGCGACCCGCGATGCTTTTTTTAAAGTTGATTTCGAGACGGTTTCTTGGCCGAAAACTCCTTCGAAAAGGGCTTATATTTTGCCGGTGGGCGAAAAGCTGGAAGTCGAAGACGTTTTTTTTACTACTGGTGGAAACGCCGTCAATGCCGCGGTAACATTTGCCAGGCAGGGTTTCAAAACGGCTTGTTTCGCGAAAACCGGTCGTGATGTTTCCAGCGAAGCCATTAAGGCGGCGCTAAAAGCGGAGGGCGTGGACTTGAGTCTTTTGGTTTATGAAAAAAATATCCCCACCGCTTACTCGACTTTGATACTCGAAAAAGGAGAGAGGACGATTTTGGGGTATCATGGCGCTTCGGATTATTTCGGCAAAAATGACATTAATTTTAACAAGTTGAAAAGCAAATGGTGGTATGTTTCGCTGGCCGGAAAATCAAT
>CAZODS010000032.1:0-5971 GCA_964578705.1 uncultured Candidatus Saccharibacteria bacterium | reverse complement strand
GATAAAAATATTTTAGCGCTGAATAAACCCGCCGGATTATTGACGCACCATAACGCCCATTCAAAGTCCGCCGGCGAAAAAACTTTGGCGGACTGGCTCTTGAAAAGCCGGCCGGAAGTCAGGGGAGTCGGCGACTCTTCTGAAAGGCCGGGAATCGTCCATCGCCTTGACAAAGAAACTTCGGGATTGATTCTGGTCGCTAAAAACCAAAAAGCTTTTGATTATTTGAAAAATCTTTTCCAATCCCGCCGGATTAAAAAAACTTATTTGGCTTGGGTTTCCGGAGAGCCGAAACCGAAAGAGGGGACTATCAATAAACCCATCGGTCTGAAAGCGGGGACGATAAAGCATTCTATTTATTCTCAAAAAATGTCCAAGCCGGCAATTACCGATTACCGGGTAATAAAAACCGAAAAAACTCCGGAAGGTATTTTTTCACTTTTGGAAGTTTTGCCAAAAACAGGTCGGACCCACCAGATACGGGTTCATTTAAAAAGTATCGGCAACCCTGTTATGGGCGACACCCTTTACGGCCCGAAAAATCAAAACTTCGGCCGATTAATGCTTCACGCTTATTCTTTGGAATTTAAAAATATGGACGGAAATATGCTTAAACTGGAAGTCGAGCCGCCGAAGGAATTTTATCCTCCCGACTTTCCGGAAAAAGATTGATGAATTTAAAGCTAAGTATTGCTGATAGTTTTGCTATTTTTATAGGTAAAATAGGTTTTTATTGAAAGTTGAGATGGTGAAGTTATCCACAGGCGGAGTGTTTTATTTATTGGTGTATGCTATAATAATAGTGTAAGTAGCAGCCAAGCGGTCATTGGATGCTAATGTATTTAATTAAATATGAAAAAAAATAAAAAAAATCCGAAAGGCTTTACTTTAATCGAGCTTTTAATCGTTATCGCTATTTTAGTCATTTTGGCGGTTGTTGTCATTTTGACTCTTAATCCGGCCCAGCTTCTGGCCCAGGCCAGGGATTCCCAAAGAATTTCCGATATGGCGACGCTAAAGAGCGCCATAACGCTTTTTTTGGCTGACGTCGGAGGTTCTACCAGTACCGCGAACTGCGCTTTAGGAACTTCGACCGCTTCTACCGTGTACGCTTCAGCTAATGCTGCTACATCGACTATTTTGGTCTATACTACCCCTGGTACCGGTAGAATGCCATCATCTACTGCTAATACCGTCACAACGAGTACTAACAATGGATCTATTACCGGTAACGGTTGGATTCCAATAAACTTCAGCATTATTAGTTCGGGCTCGCCACTCGGTAAAGAACCGATAGATCCGACCAATAACACGACAGCTCTTTTCTATACTTACGGTGTTACTGGATCAGCTTGTACGTTTAAGTTGACCGCTCATATGGAAAGCACTCGATACGAAGCCGGAGGGGCTAATGACGTTGAAACAACTGATGGCGGAAATAGCTCGACCAGTTACGAAACCGGAACTAATTTACTTTTATAACAGGTAAAAACTTTGCCTTATAATGAAATTTTAGAAAACTTCGGTTTAATTGCTTTAACGATAGTTTTCGGGGCGCAGGTTATTGATTATTTCAAAATCAAAACCAGCGCCTTTTTTGATTATTTTTTAAAATTTGTCTGGATATTTTCTTTGGCCGCCGTTTTCGGTTTTGAATTTTATTTGGTTGTCCTCCAATATATTGATTTATCCAAAGATATTTTTGGCCGGCTGCTTTCGCAAAACAGCGCGTATCTTTTTAGTTATGTTTTGCCCCGACTTGTTTATCCGTCGGTCATCGCTCTTTTGGCGGCAATTTTATTTTGGCGATGCGCGAAATTTTTGAACGCCCGTTCCGGCGGGCGGTTTTTCGAAAAAGAAGAATTGAGTATTTTTGGATTGGCGATTTTTTTAACGGGCTACCCCGCCTTCTTTATTTATTTTATTGCTCTGATTGCGGTATTTCTGATTTTTAATTCGGCTTTGAGCTTATATCACATTTTGGCGAAAAAAACGTCCGTTAAAAACCTGCCAAGATTTTCGCTTTATTTCTTTTGGCTGCCGGCGGCGATTTTTGCTATAATTATTAAAAGTTGGCTAAGTAGCAAAGGTCTTTTGCTGTTTTTCAATCTTTAAACATTAATTATGGCAACGCCAATACCCTTGGATCAGCTTAAAAAATACCTGACCCGGGACAATTTAATCACCGAAAGCAAATTCAATGAAGTAATCGCGGAATCGGAAAGGAAAAGGCAGGGCGTCCTGGATATTTTGGTATCCGAGCAAATCATATCCCCCGACTACCTTAATAAATTATTATCCGGTTATTTGGGCGTCGAACTGGCTGACTTGGGAAATCGGAAAATCAGCGAAGAGGCGGCCAGGCTTTTGCCCGAAGACATAGCCAGGCAGCGCCAGGCGGTTGTTTTCGGCCGCGAAGAAAACGGCGCGTTCGATGTCGCTCTGATAGATCCTTCAAACCTGGAAACAATAGAATTCCTAAAACAATACCTGAAAGCCGACATAAAGCCTTTTTTGGCTTCCGCCGACGACTTAAACCGCGTCTTTTTGATTTACGAATCAAAAAGTTCGCAAACGCTGGAACAAATAGTGGAGAGTCAGATTCAGGAGGCGCTAAGAAGCGGCTCAAAAACCATCGAAGAGGCGGCCGCGGCCCTGCCGATAGTAACGATAGTTGACACGCTGATATCTTACGCCATCTCAATGAGGGCGTCCGACATCCACATCGAATTTTTGGAAAATGAAATTTTAATCCGCTACCGCATTGACGGCATTTTATACGAAATTTTGCGGATGCCTAAAATTTTACAGGGCGCCGTCATTGCCAGGATAAAAATCCTGTCGGGCCTGAAAATCGACGAGCATTACCGCCCGCAGGACGGCCGTTTCCGTTATCAGATAAGCCATCAGGTAATGGATATCCGTGTTTCCGTTATTCCGACTTTCTACGGAGAAAAAGTGGAAATGCGTCTATTGGAGTCAAGCCAAAAACCTCTTTCTTTGGAAGAGCTGGGAATGCTGGAAGACACCGCCCGCCTAGTCGGCGACGAACTGAAGAAAACTTACGGAATGGTTATTATTTGCGGACCCACCGGTTCGGGTAAAACCACAACCCTCTACGCGCTGATGAATATATTGAATCAGCCGCAAGTCAACATTATTACCATCGAGGACCCGATAGAATACAATATGCCGTTTATCAACCAGATTCAGGTAAACCCTCAGGCCGGCATAACTTTCGACAGCGGCCTGCGGGCTATTTTAAGGCAAGACCCGAACATCATTATGGTCGGTGAAATTCGCGATTCCGAAACCGCCAATATAAGCGTTCAGGCAAGTTTAACCGGACATTTGATTTTGTCTTCGCTCCACACCAACGACGCTCCGACGGCCATTCCCCGGTTGAGCGATTTGGGTGTTCCGAAATTCCTTATTTCTTCGGTCCTGAATATTATTATCGCCCAGCGTTTAACCAGGAGAATTTGCGATAAATGCGTAGTTTCTTACGACGTCGACGAACATCTCGCGGATTCGGTCAAGCAGCAGGCTAAAGAATTGAATCTGCCGACCGATTTTTCCATCCCCAAAATTCTTTTTAAGGGCGCGGGCTGCTCCGCCTGCGGCGGAAGCGGCTATCGCGGCCGGATGGCTATATATGAAATTTTGGATATCAACGATAAGATCAGACAGTACATCGTCGATCCCGATTTCAATCTTAACCGGCTAAGGGAGTTGGCGCGGGAAAATGGTATGATTACAATGTTCGAGGACGGCTTAAGGAAAGCCGAGCTGGGACTGACCACGGTCGAAGAAGTTTTCAGGGTCATTAAAGAATAAAAAATGCTTTATCATTACCGCGCGTCCGATAAAAACGGAAAAATAATCGAGGGCGATTACGAAACCGATACTCTTGCCCAGGCGCTCCAATATCTGGCCACTAAAAATATGCGGCCGATTTCCGTCAAAGCGATGAAAATCGGCAAAGTTCCCAGCCGAAAAATATTTGGCGGGATAAATTTAACCGACAGGGTTTTCCTGACCAAGTATCTGGCGTTGATGCTGAAGGTCGGAACCGACCTTCTGGCGGCTATCGATATTTTAATCGTCGATTTCGACAAGCCGGCAATGAAAAATTTTCTGCTCGAGGTAAGAGACGACCTGAACCGCGGCCAGCCCTTTTATCTGGCTTTTCAAAAATATCCGAAAATATTTTCCGGCGTCTTTTCCAATTTAATTGAAGCCGGAGAGAAATCCGGTCGCCTGGAACAGACATTTGAAGATTTAAGCGTTTCGACGGAAAAAGAAGCGGCTTTGCGCGGTGAAATAAAATCCGCCCTGACTTATCCGATGATACTTTTGGTTATCGCCTTCACGATTTTGATTTTTTTGATTTCTTTCGCGTTACCCAAGGTGGCTGACGTATTTTTATCGACCGGCATTCAGCCGCCGCTGTTTTCGCGCGTCGTTTTTACCGTTGGTTTGTTCATCAACGCCAATATGGCGTCTTTCCTTATAATTCTCTTCGGTTCAATCGCCTTCCTTTATTATTTTTTCGGTAAAAATCTGGTCGGCCAAAGGGTTCTGACGCAAATTACCAACCACCTGCCGGTAGCCAGAAAACTTTACCGCGACATCGCTATCCAGCGTTTTTCCTCGACTTTAAGTTCGCTGATTGAAGCGGGTCTGCCGATAATTCAGGCTATCCGGGTAACGGCCGACTCGGTCGGCAATCCCGAATTTAAGGCGGCGCTTTTGAGAATAGCCGACGAAGGGCTTTCTAAAGGCCTGACTATCGGCGAAGCTTTTAAAAGAGAGGAAGCTTTTCCCAATGTTGTCAGTAATTTGATAGCTATTTCGGAAAAAGCCGGGCACCTGGAAGAAGTTTTAAAAACTCTTTCCGATTTTTACGCCAGCAATATCGACGCCTCGATTAAAAGCCTGGTTTCTTTCCTGGAGCCGGTAATGCTTATTCTGATGGGCGGAATGGTGGCGCTGATAGCCTTATCGATTATTGTTCCCATTTACCAATTAACTTCTCATATCTAAATGACGAACAATAGAACAGAAAAAGGGGAGTCCTTCGGTAATCGCCGAAGCTTTAAGAACTCTTCGAAAAACAAAATCAATGTTCGCTCGGCTTTTACACTAATCGAACTCCTGATAACCATCGTCATATTTTCCGTCATTATCGGATTGACCACCTCGAATCTCCTCGGCAAACGCCAGGCAACCGACTTATCGGCGGCCAAACAGCAGATAGCCGCCCTTCTCCGCGAAGCCCAAAGCCGCGCCGCCAACCAGGATAGCGGCGAAAATTGGGGCGTTTATTTCGGCAACCCCGCCAGCTCGACCCCTTTTTATTCTTTGTACGCGAGCTCTTCTTACAGCCAGAGCGCCGTTATGGAATCATACCGCTTGCCTCTTGGAATACTTTACGGCGCGCCGGCTTCAAGCTCTTCGATTGACATTAATTTTTCGCAAATAACCGGATTGCCCAGCCAGGCAACGACCGTCATAATTTATGTCGTCAGCAACGCTTCGGAATCTTCATCCATAGCAATCGCCACAAGCGGCGCCATAACTTATTAAAAATGAAAAAAGATAACCGAAAAGGACAATCGTTAATAGAAATCCTTATCGCCACGGCCATCGGCGCGATTATCATCGCTTCGGTTGCCGGCCTGTTAATCTCTATTTTAAGGTTAAATTCCGACGCCAATAATATCCAGGCAAGCGCCGGCTTGGCAAGGGAAACGCTCGGAGAAGTCCAGAATTTTTCCCAAAGCAATTGGTATAATATTTATAACCTGGCGAAAGACGGGACGCCTTATTATTTCGTGGCTACCGGCACGACATTTCAGGCGGTCACCGGAACCGAAAGCGTCGCCATAGCGCAAAGCGATATTTTAACCGGTTTGGCGGGATATTGGAAATTAGACGAATCAACGGGAAGCTACGCTTTTGATTCATC
>CAZODS010000031.1:0-5982 GCA_964578705.1 uncultured Candidatus Saccharibacteria bacterium | reverse complement strand
TCTTCTTTTTTGGCCATATCTTCCCGCCCGCCTCTCCTTAAAAGATCGGCCGCCTCTTTTCTTTTTTTTGCCTCCTGCCTTAGAACCTCGATCGTTTCTTCGTCGGTTAAAGAAACGTCCGCTCCCTGCGGAGCGCTTCCTCTTTTAACGATTTCCCGGTTATGAGTCGCCGATAGAACAAGGCGTAAAGTGGATACCGTCTCGGAATTGCCGCTTTTTAGAGCATTCTTCAAATCGTTTTTGATTTGGTCGATTATCATATTGGATGGCTAAATCAATCCCAGCTTCCTTTGTTTTTCTATTTCGGCGGTTTTTTTGCCGCGGTAAAGGGCGGAGAGCTTGCGGGCGCGCCGGTTCGACGGCCTTTGATGATATCGCTTTTTTTTGCTTTCCCTAAGAACTCCCGATTGTTTAACTTTTTTGATAAAACGAAAAACAACGCTGGGGTTTTGCTCGTTTATTTTTTTCTTTACTTCAATCATTTTCTTAAAATTTTTTCTTTAATTTGTTTTAAATTTTGGGACGGAGGATTGTTAACGATCGACTGGATCGAGCCGCCGCGGTCATTCGCGAATCTCGGCAAAATATGGATATGAAGATGATCTACTTCCTGGCCGCTTGCCCGACCTTCGTTAATGCCTATTGTTAATCCGTCAGCCTTTAAAACGCTTCTTAAAAGTTTACCGATTTTTTTAACGGTTGAAAAGAGGGGCGAAACTTGCGAGTCGTCCAAGTCGGATAATTTTTCAAAATGCTTCTTCGGTATCACCAGCGTGTGAGCCGGAACCTTCGGGTGAACGTCTAAAAACACGACCGTATCCGCGTCTTCATAAATAATTTCGGCCGGTATCTCTTTTCCGGCTATTTTACAAAAAAGGCAGTCGGGCATTAGAAGTATTTTTTCACGGAATCCGTCAATTTCGACAAAGGGATGCTTTCCTGAATGCTGGTTTTTAAATTTCTGATGATGATTGATTCCTCATAAACTTCTTTCTGACCCAGAATCAGAACCAGATGAATCCCCTTCTTATTGGCCAATTTTAACTGGGATTTCAGCGATTCGCGGCCCAGATCTTCGGCGACGGCGATTTTTTTCTTTCGGAGCTCCTCAATTATTTTCAGGGATTTTTTCTTTGCCACTTCACCGATATGGATGAAGAAAACTTTTTTTATTTCTTTTGGCTCGAGAATGATTTCCTGCGCTTTCATCGCGTCGACTATTCTCTCGACGCCAATGGCGCCGCCGACGGCCGGCGTCGGTTTGCCGCCTATTTTTTCGGCAAGATAATCGTATCGTCCGCCTCCCGCGAGAGCAATCGCTCCTTCCCCGCCGCTGAATATTTCGAAAACGGTTCGGTCGTAATAATCCAGTCCCCTGACGAGCTGGCTGTCGAGGGTGTATTCGATGCCTAATTCTTCAAGATATTCTAAAACGGATTTAAAATGCGAACTACAGGAAGAGCAAAGCTTATCTAAAATATTCGGCGCGTTTTTTTTGAAGGGCTGGCAGCTTTCGTTTTTGCAGTCCAGGAGCCTCAAGGGATTCGTTTCCAGCCTTTTTTTGCAATCGGCGCAAAGCTCACGCTCGTATTTTGAGTAATAGGCTTTTAACCGGCGTTCATAATTTGGGCGGCAATTCCGGCAGCCGATGGAATTAATTTTAAGGACGATATTTTTGATTTTCAGTTCCTGGAGCAGCCGGTAAATAACTTGAATGACTTCGGCGTCATAAATTGAATCGTTGGCGCCGCCCAAAATTTCAAACCCCATTTGATGGAATTCGCGATAGCGGCCGGCCTGGGTATTTTCATGGCGAAACATCGGTTCGAAATAGCAAAGTCTTTGGGGCTGCCCTTTGTGGCTCAAATTGTTTTCGATGTAAGCTCTGGCGGTGGTAACGGTTCCTTCGGGGCGCAGGACCAAAAAATCGCCCCCCTTGGTTTTAAACGTGTACATTTCCTTGCTTATCAAATCCGTTTCCTTGTTCATGGCCGTCTCAAAAAGTTTTGCGTATTCCAAAACCGGCGTTTCGATAAGGTCGAAATTATATATATCTTTCAATTCACTGAAAACTTTCGTGATTTTATCCCACCAGGAACGGTCGCCGGCGAGAATATCACGCATCCCTTTCGGCGATTGAATGATTATTTTTCTTGAAGATTTTTTCTTTGCCATTATTTTTATTCGTTGATAATATAAATTATTCGACTTACTCCCTCCTCACCGCCCTAATAAGACGGAGCGGCGAAAGCCGTAAGTTCATTAATCGGCCAAAGCCGGGCTCTTACCAGACCGACAATTTCAGACTTATCAAGAGGACCCCACTCGCGGGAATCGTAACTAAACTGGCGATTGTCGCCTAAAGTCAGATATTGAGTGGAGCTTAAAGTGAAAGATTCGTCGCCGCTGGTCGGTAAATTCGGAGGAAGATAGCTTTCATCCAAAACGAATCCCTGAGGATGAGCCTGGTTATAAATTACAATTCTGTTGTTTTTTATCACTACGGTTTCCCCGGGGAGGCCGACTATTCTTTTAATAAAATAAATGGAAGTATCTTGCGGATAATGGAAAACAATAACCTCGCCTCTTTCGGGCTGGCGGAAGCGGTAAGTCAGTTCGTCTATTAAAAGATAATTCCCGTTTTGGAAACTGGGAATCATGCTGTCGCCGCTTACGATAAACGGCTGAACTAAAAAGCTTCTGATGACAACCACAACTCCGACGGCCACCACGACAGCCTCTATAATCTCCAAAGCAGAATATAAAAATTTGCGCATATTTAATAAAATTATTCCAAAATCGAGACTTTAGAGCTATTATATTACTAATGGAACCTGATTTCAACCCCATTAAAGATTTTAATTCTAATAATCAAACCGTCAAAATTTTTAACGGGGTAAAGCTTATAGTCGGCTTGGGCAATCCGGGACCGGAATACGAGAATACTTATCATAACCTGGGGTTCTTTTTTACCGAAAAGCTGGCGGATTCTTTTTTGCCGGGGGCGGATTTTCAGAAAGAAAAATACTTCCGTTTTTTAAAAGCCGGCGGATTTATTTTTATCGAGCCGAAAGTTTATATGAATGAATCCGGCGCCGCCATCAAAGCGGCAATGAAATTTTTTTCAAATAAAAATAAAAAAATCCTGCCTGAAGACGTTTTGATAATCCACGACGACAGCGACCTGAATATCGGCGATTTTAAAATCGATTTCGACCGGGGGGCGGCCGGCCACAAAGGGGTTTTATCGGTGGCGGAACGCTTAAAAACCAGCCGCTTCTGGCGGCTAAGAATAGGCATCCGCCCGCCCGAAGAAAAAATCCGCCAAAAAGCCGGCGAATTCGTGTTGAGGAAAATCAGCGCTTCCTACGCGAAAGTTTTTCAGTTAATGGTTGAGCCCTTAAAAATAAAGCTCAGCGAAAATACGAATCCATGAGAGGAAATCTGGATGGAGCTAAGGGGCAGATTGACGCTTAAAAAGGCCGGATCGTTCTGGAGGTCTTGTTTGAACGCGAGGATTTGATCCTGCTGGCCGGCGCCGCCTCCCAAATTAACCGGGACGCCTTCTCCCTGATAGATAAGGCTGGTCAGGTTAATATTGTCTTTTTGGGCCAAGGCGTTAAGTTTTTGCAACAACGGCGATTTCAATACGGTGGTTTTCTGGATATTTTTTATCAGGCTGACGGATTTATTGAATTGATCGACTTGAGCGGTTAAAGTGGTCATATCCTGGAGTTGAGCCGGAGAAATATGAAGGGAATTTTGGCGGTCTACGAGCGAAGCGCCGACTTGCCCGGCGAAAATTTCCGCGCCGATAACGGCAATAAGCAGAATCGCCAGCGTGGCAGGCAGGAGAACGCGCCAAAAATTCAAAAAATTAATGAGTTGTTGCTTTTGGAACTCTTCCTGGATATCAAGGCCAAGCAGGTTAATCTCGTTTTCTTTTTTCGCCAATGAGCTTACTCCTCTGAGAGCGCATCCCAAAACGATATACCAGTTGGAATCGATATTTTCTCCGCCGGGAAGGGCCAGCTCCTTGGGTTGAAAAGGAAAATTTTTCCCGACGATTTCTTTTACTTCGTCTTTAAGACCGGTGGCCGCCAAAATGACGCCGTCTATATTTTTATTGAAATGAGTCGAGTAAAAGTTGAGCACTTGCTCGAAATTTCTGACAATCGATGACTGGAAATTCTCGAAGGTTATCTGGCGCTCTTCGCCCTGGAGCTGGCGCCAGGAATTGAAATATTCGAAATAAGGATAGCCGTTTTCCAGCGTTATTAAATCTATCCCGCTGCTGTCAATCAGCATTGATAAATAAACTTTTCCCAAATCGATCCCCGAGGCGGCCTGCCTGACCAGCCGGGCAATAGAAAGCGAACGGGATTCGACAGCTAGAGGAAAGAATCCCGCCTCCTTAAGCTCCGAAATCATTTCGTTAACAACCTGTTTGTTTATAAAGACGCTTAAAATTTCGAATCTCATTCCGCTGGTTTTTTTATTGAGAATCTGCCAGCTCGAATAATTCTGCGAGCTCTCTCCGGGCGAAATCATCTGGACGTTCAGCTGGATAGCTTTCTCCATCTCCTCCTCTTTGGATAGCACCGGCAAGTTAAAAACCTGGCTGTATATGTTTATCGAACTCAAGGAAACCATAACGCTGATTTTAGAGCGGTTTTTAGTCAGATCTTTGATCTGAACGGCAAAAGACCGCAGCGCCGCCGCGAATTGTTCCTTGTCTTTTATCTGATTGTTTTCCAGTAGTCCCGGCGGAAGGCGCAAAGAGGCGGTCAGCCAGCGATTATCGGAAAAAATCGCGTATCTTAAGCTGGAATCTGATATTTCCAGTCCGCCGATAGGAGCGCGGATTCTTAAAATTTTTAATATTTTTTCGAAAATTGATTTTAAATCCATAGTTTTAAATGGGTATTTTTTGGTAAGAAATAACGTCTACTTTTTTGCTTACGGGGTTGATAGATAAAATCACCTGGATTTTTTGCTTTATCGTTCCGATTTGAGCCAAAGAAATTATCGTGGTTTCATCGGCGCTCGGCGTTGACTGGGTAACGGTAACGATGTCGGAAACGTTTGTAAACGGCAGGGTGTAGCCGGCGCTGGAAAAATTAAAATTACGGACAACCTGGAGAATCGCGTCGTTGGCGCCGGAATCGGCAGCCGCTTCGGCCAAAATAGCGGCGCGATAACCGGTTATCGAAGTAATGAAGCTGAACCCTAAAACCGAAAGCGCCACCCCTATAGTTATAATAACGCCTCCGATTAAAAAAATTAAGGAGAGCATCATTTGCCCCGTTAAATATTTTACGGATATCGTCTTTAGATAAAGGCCCTTTAATTTAATAAGCATATTTATCATTTTTTATGTAAGCGGGTAAAAATCTTTATTCATGTTTTTTACTGGCTCCAATTAACGATGACTTTGGTTACCTTTGGGCTGGCCGTCCGGCTGGAATTGGAAGTCAAAGTAAGCTGATAACGGAAATAACGTCCGGTTGGTAACGAATAAGGAAGCGTTAACGGCGCGCCCGCGATAACGGCGATTTGGCTGCTATAATTCCACGGGCCGCTTGTCGAGTTGGAAATGGCTATCTGGAACTGGACTTCAGCTCCGGTCGGCCAGGTATCGCCAAACACGATAGCCGAATTAAATTTCGCCCCGCCGGCCACGCCGGTGTCGAAAACGCTCGATTCAAGCGTGCCCTGCGTTGAGCTCGTCTGCCAGCTCGTCTGCACCCAATACGAGGGGCTGCTGGTGTTGTGGATATAATTATTATCGTTAAAGCTTATCCACCCGGCAGCGTCATTCCACGCCCAGCCTTCAAAATTCTGCTGGGCATTGATATAAACCTGATAAGTCGGGCTTGAAGGGCAAACCCAAGTCGAACCGTTCCATACCGACGAGCTCGCGCTATTTCCGCAAATACTTATCCAGCCATAATTATCATTCCACGCCCAACCGGCCAGATC
>CAZODS010000030.1:0-6469 GCA_964578705.1 uncultured Candidatus Saccharibacteria bacterium | reverse complement strand
TTTGCGGAGGAGGCGAGATTCGAACTCGCGATGCCTTTCGGCATATCCGCTTTCCAAGCGGACGCACTAGACCACTATGCGACTCCTCCAGAGCCGAAGGTGGGACTCGAACCCACGACCCACGCTTTACGAAAGCGTTGCTCTGCCGCTGAGCTACTCCGGCAACGTAAAATCTCCGATTATCATAACACAAACAAAAGATGATTCAAATTGAAATTAGAAAATAAATTGTTATAATAACCAAAAATGAATAAAAAGCTGGCGATATTTTTTTTAACGTTTTTAGGATTCTCGGCCGCTTTTCCGGTTTTAGCCGTTTGCCCAGTTTGCACCGTCGCCGTTGTCGCCGGCGTCGGGCTTTCGCGCTGGCTGGGAGTGGATGATACCATTACCGGCATCTGGATTGGCGGCTTAACGGTTTCTTTTATTATTTGGACCATTGACTGGCTGAACCGAAAAAAAATTTATTTCTGGGGGAGAAAAATAATTACCGTTATCGGCTATTATCTTTTGATTGTCCTGCCGTTATTTTTTATCCCGGGCGTTATCAACCATCCCCTCAATAAAATTTGGGGGATGGATAAATTGCTTCTCGGTATTGCCGTCGGCAGCGTTGCTTTTTGGGCCGCCGCCGCCAGCTATCCGTTTCTAAAAAAGAAAAACGGCGGCCGCCCTTATTTTCCGTTCCAAAAACCAGCGATGCCGGTGGCCGCTCTTTTGATTTCGAGCCTGATTTTTTACTTTCTAACAAGGCGATAGTTTGATATATTAAAATTATGACTGAAGAAAACCCAATTAAAAACGCCGATGAGTTGCTTCGCAAGTTTGACCAGCTTAAGCATAAAGAAAAGCTTGACCTTTCAAGCGACGAGGATCTGTCAATCGCTATTATGAATTTAGTCAGTATTGAAGAGCATTTTTTCTTTACCGGCGCCAAAACCGGAAAAACCGAGTATTTTGATTTTCTTCAAGAAGTCCGGGAAATTCGCAAGGATTTGCTTAAAAAAATAGTCAAAGAAACCGAAGGCGAAACCTGGTGTATTTCCAAGCATCTTTTGGCTGCCACGATGCGGCTGATGGAGACCGGCTCCAAACAACAAGCTGCAGGCGACAAAAAAACCGCCGAAGATTTATATAAAAAGGCTTATAATCTTTATTCTCTTTTTTGGGGAATAAATTTAAAACTTATTAGCGTCGCCGACGCCAAAAAAATCGACGGCGGAGCGCTAAACCGGCACGACCAGGAACCGTCGGGTTTAACGAAAAAACTCGGCGATTTGGTAAAAAAAATAATCGACTGCTGTATTGAGTAGCTTTCTTGGCCGGATTTATCCGTATTTTTAAGTCGGTTGAAAACCGGCTTAATTTTTGCTATAAAAAAATAAGGGAGATTTAAAAAATTAAAAAGGAGGGAGCGAAAATGCGCGGTAAATTTTCCTTTATTTTGAAATTGATTTTGTCCATAGTTGTTTTTTATTTCGCCCGCGAATTATTTGTTTCCGGACGAGCCGTTTGGGGATTGGCGCTTTCCGTCATCTTGTCAACCATACCCTATTTTTTCAAAAACTCATCGCACGCCTACAGATTTTTTATTGCTGCCGGAATTTTTTATCTTTCCCAGACATGCCTTTGGGACGATGAAAAATTAATAGGCATGATTATTATGCTTATTCTTATGGGTTTGACTTTCGAGCTGGGCGTCAGGATTTTTCCCCGAAAACGCCCCGATTCGGACGACCATTCAAACAAATAGCCCCGCCGAAAACGGGGCTTTTTATTTACCCGATTAGGAATTTTAAAACTTAGCTATCGCTTTAAAAATAATTTGCCGTTTAAAATAAGATATCCGCTTTATTTTCGCGCCGCCGAAAATTTCTAACGGGGTCTGTTTAAATCAAAGAAATTTTGAAAAATCTTGGCCACCAATACCGGACCAGTACCGCCCGGAGTGAGCGTGTAAAAACTTAAACTTTCGGCGCCGCTCAAATCAAGATCTCCTTTTATTTTGCCGTCCTCGCCGGCAGAATAACCGAAATCAACAACAGCGGCGCCTTTTTTGAGCGTTTCCGCCCTTATTATCCCCGCCTGCCCGACTCCGGAAATCACCAAATCGGCTTGCTTTAAAATAGTTAAATCGCTTCCTTTGTCTAAGAGGTAAATTTCATAACATTTTCCTTCAAGCCAAACGGAAGCCGGCTTGCCCACCAAAAATCCCAAGCCGACAACGGCAATTTTTTTCCCTTCAAGCGCGAAATTCTCCGCTTTTAAAATTTCTTCCAAAACAGCGACGGCCGGCGGCAAAACCGCGCTCCGACCGGTATAAAAAGCGCCCAGCGCTCTTTCGCCGGTAACATCAACGTCTTTTTCCGGCGAAATAACGTTTAAAACATAATGGCGGTTTAAATGTTCTGGAAGCGGCAGCTGAACAATCGCGCCGCCGCAATTCCGGCGCCCGGAAATTATTCTTATTTTTTTACGCAGTTCGTCGTTTTTTATATTATTCGGAAATTTATAAATCCTGAAATCGATTCCCAGTTCTTTAGCCGTTTTTTCTTTAAGTTTTAAAAATCCGAACGAAGCCGCGTCGTCTCCGATTAAAAAAGCCGCGAAATATTTTTTGATTTTCGGCCTAATTTTAAGCCCGTCAATTATTTTTTCGGCTATTTTTTTGCCATCAATCGCCGCCATCTAAAAATTATTCTTCTTGCCGCCCGCCATCATCTTTTTTTTCGGTTTTAAGAGGGCCTAAGTCGCGCTCGGAGCCGGCCACTTTTTTCCAAACGCCGATACCGCCCTCTTCGTATTCAACTTCAAAAATATGAAGACCCGCTTCGGCGCCTTTCGGCACAGCCAGGTATTGACCCTTCCTTTTTTTGGGCTTTTCCTTGCCGGTTAAATTTTCTATTGACTCCATGGGTGGCTATCGGGATTTGAACCCGAACCGAGAGTGCCACAGACTCTAGTGCTGCCATTACACCATAGCCACCATAAATAATTTATACGCTAAAAATAACACAAAAGAAAAATTATGACAAATAAAAAAATAACCCCGGCGGCAGGCCGGGGCTTATTATAATATCGGCTTATTTCTCTTGATTATTTCCTTGAATAAATCTTCTTTGCCGAAAAGCTGGATTGAGCTGATTATTTCGTTTTTCTGGGGATGCCGGTAGATTCCTATTTCGCCGCCGCAATTCGGGCAAATCATATGGCACATCTCGACTTCTATATCGACCCAACGGACATCTTCAAATGAAACGCCGGGGTAAACTCTCCGCGCCTCCTGGATAAAAACCCATAAAGACATCGGGCTGTCTTTGCCGCAATTCGGGCATTCAATTCCAATCTGATGGAAAAAATCAATATTGTTTTTATAAAGCTTTTCAAGTTTTTCCGCCAAACCGTTTTTTTTCTTTTTAAGAAAATCAATAAGCTCGCCGAATTCTCCCTTCTCTCTCATACCATTCTCCTTTTTGTAAAATTCCTGACTAAATCTTAACGCCGAAATTTCCCGCGGTCAACACGGCCGCGATTCCGATAACAAAAAGCGCCCCGATTTATCGGGGCGCTTTTTTATTAAAAAATTTTACAATCCCAGATTGGCGACCGCCGCTTTCAGGCCGTTGTAAGAATCGCTGATTATCAGATAATTTCCAAAAAATCCATAATTAAGGGCGTCTTTATTGGCCGAAACGGCGTAGCGAGTAGAATAAGTTCCGAGCTTTCCGTCTTTGAAAACTCCGAAGCTTCCCGGGTCCGCCAGGTAGAAATTAGCCAAATCGGTGGTTGATTCAAGTTTGACGGCCAAAGCTTGAGCCGCGCTCATTGAAGAAGTTGAGTTTGCGGACAAGATATAACCAGGCCAAACTCCCTGATTATCTTTATACAAGAACAAAGTAAAATCAGGCTGAAATCCGGCTGTAATCGAGCTGGATGACATCGAAGAAGTGATGATAGGCAAAACATCCGAAGCGCTCAAGGCGTTACCGCTTTTATCGCTAAGCGCGACTTCATAAATTCCGGAAGTGGCGTTAGAGGGAATGGCGGTAACTAAAGCCGTTTTAAGGCCCAAAATTCCGTCCGCCAAACTAAAACTGACCTGGATATTTTGACTGGCGGGAATTTTGAAGAAAGATTTATGAATCAAAGCCGGAATAGTGGTTGTCGCCGGAGCGGAAGTTGAAGTTGGGACTACTGCCGGAGCCGGCAGAGAAGTGGCCGGAAAAGAAGCGGGCGCGGCCGCCGGCTGGGACGGTTGGGCGAAGAAATAAGAATAGCCGAAATAGCCGCCAACGCCTAAAGCGATTATTACCAAAAATATTATTATCAAAACAACCGGTGATTTCTTTTTGGCGATATTGGTGAGCGGAACCGAAGGTTGAACGCTGGAAGATTTCTGCGCCGGCTTGAAAGTCGGTTCCTGAGAAGGGGCGTTAAAATTAGAGAACTTTACATTCGGGTCGGTCGGCGGGACAATAACTTTTTCGGGAACAGGAGGCTGACCGCCGCTTTCGTTCATTGATTTGTAATCGGAATCCATCGTCCTGACTTTAACGCTGGGAGGCGGAGGAACCGGAGGAACGCCGCCGTTTTGCGGCTGATTGTTCGACATTTGATTTTGACCCGACATATAATTTTGATTTTGGTTATCCATACTTTTATATTAACATATTTGCAACTTAAAAGCTCCGGGGCTGTGGATAAGATTAAGCCTCAATTTTGGAAATTTTCCTTAGGCGGCGCTTAAAACGGAGCGCTTTTTTGAAGGGAGTTTTTAAAAAAACCTCCGCCATTTCGACCGCTTCTTTTTTGCCGCTGAAATCGGCCGACAGACTCAAAATATTAACGTCGTCGTCGGAACGGGCGGCCTTGACTTGCGCGGGCGAAAATCCCAAAACCGAACGGACTTTTCTGAATTTATTGGCGACAATATCAACTCCAACGCCGGAACCGCAAATAATGACTCCTCTGTCTTCGGGATTTTTGCTTGTTTTAGCCGCGACCCTGGCGGCAAAATCCGGATAATCATCGTTTTTCTCGTAAGAATAGTTCCCTAAATCAACGAACTTATAATTTCGCTTGCTTAAAAAATTTTTCAGTAATTCTTTTAGTTTATAGCCGCGATGGTCGGCGCCTAAATATATCGTCATTAATATTATTTTAACAAAAAAATCGGCCGAACCAAATCTTTGCCGCCGAATTTCATTTTTAAAATCACCTGCTAAAATTTGATTATGGCTAAAAACCTTAAAATTGTTTTATCTAACGAAACTTATCCGCCCGACGTAAACGGCTCCGCCACCTTTACCGAACGCCTAGCCCGCGGGCTAACCCGCGCCGGCAATAAAGTTCTGGTAATCGCGCCAAACGTCAGATTCAGAGACGAATCAGAAAAGGATGAAACCGGTTTTGAAATCTTCCGGGTAAAATCAATTCCTCTTAAAATAATTCACCCTTACTTCCGGTTTGTTTATCAAAGCGGCTTGCGCGGCAAGCTCGCCGTAAAAATAAAAGAATTTAATCCCGATATAATCCATATTCAGAACCACTTCACGCTTGGCCGGACGCTTTTGAAAATAGCGAAAAAAATGGATATTCCAATCGTAGGGACAAATCATTTTATGCCGGAAAACCTTCTTCAGTATGTTCCCGAATTCGCCCAAGATGATGTGAAAAAAATTATGTGGAGCGATTTTAAAAAAGTTTACGGCAAACTCGAATTCGTGACATCGCCTTCCCAAGCCGCGATAGAGCTTCTCAAAAAAATCGGGCTGAAGAATAAAATGGCGGCGATTTCCAACGGAATCGACCTTAACAGGTTCAAAAAATTACCGCCGGATCAAAAGCTGATAAAAAAATACAAAATCAATAAAAGTATTCCCTTACTTTTATTCGTCGGCCGGATTGAAGTGGATAAAAACATCGGAACGTTATTGATGGCCGTAGCGATAGTTTTAAAAAAAATGCCTGTCCGGTTAATTTTGGTCGGTAGCGGAAAAAACGAGGAAGAATTCAAAAATCTGGCTAAAGAATTGGGCATTCAAAACAGCGTTGTCTTTACCGGCCGGCTAGACGACAACGATTTGGATAAAATCTACAGTTTGGCCGATGTTTATATGGGCACCGGCACCGCTGAGCTTCAGGGACTTGCCGTGATGGAAGCGATGGCGGAAGGCCTGCCGGTTTTGGCTGCCAACGCCGTGGCGCTCCCCGAGCTGGTTAAGGACGGCTATAACGGCTATCTTTTCGAAATGAACAAAAACGAGCTGGCGGATAAAATAATTAAAATCCTTTCCGATAAAAAATTGCTTAAAGAAATGGGAGGAAATAGTTTAAAGACCATCCGATTCCATGACGCCAAGAACACCATTTCCAAATACATTGATCTGTATAAAAAAATAATCGCGGAGCACAGCCGCAAACAACGATAATTTTATTGGAGATTCCGATTTTTGACCGAAAAGTCTAA
>CAZODS010000029.1:1447-6568 GCA_964578705.1 uncultured Candidatus Saccharibacteria bacterium | reverse complement strand
TCGGCGTTAAGATTGGTCAAAAGAATTACGGGCACTTTTTTGCCCCAATCATTCTGTTCTCTAAGTTTATGAAGCATCGTCATCCCGTCCATTTTTGGGAGAACAATATCAAGCAAAATCAAATCCGGCGCGTAATTCAAGGCCGAAGCAAATCCCTCTTCGCCGTCTTTCGCTCCAAGAGCCGCGAATCCTTCCCTGGTAAACTTGTCGATTAAATTATTGAGCATATCCGGCTCGTCCTCCACTATCAAGATTTTTTTGCTTGGTTCAACCATTAATTTTATTATTTGCCTTTTATTAGCTGCTGTTTTACTTTTTCCACCACTTCGTTTATCGGATGCTCGGTTTTAACCAGATAATCAGCCGCGCCAAGATTTAGGGCGCTTTTTATTTCTTCATCCTGCCCAAGGTTGGAAAGGACAATCACCGGAATAATCTTCAGTTCCGGATCGGCTTTAAGTTCGGCTAAAACCTCGAAGCCGCTCTTTTTCGGCAAAATTAAATCCAAAAGAATCAAATCGGGGCTGTTTTTTTCGGCCAAAGGCAAAACTTCGGCTCCGTCGGACGCAACGGCAACATCAAAACTTTCTTTTTCGAATTTTTCCTTGAGAACTTTCGCTAAAAGCTCTTCGTCCTCAACAATAAGTACTTTCATATAATTATTATATATTATTTAACCGGCAGAGCCAAATAAAATGTCGTTCCGCCCTCTTGGGAGGATTCGTATTTAATGCTGCCATTCTGCAATTCTATGAGCGACTTGGCGATAAAAAGCCCCAAACCAGTTCCTTCGGGTTTGATTTTCTGCGCCTCCGGAGTCCGGCCGAATTTGCTGAAAATTTTATCTCTATCCAGCGAAGAAATCGCCAGCCCTTTATCGTTGACGGAAGCAATGTAGTTTTCTCCTTCTTTGGCCAACCGGACTTTTATTTCGCTATCCTTGAATCCGTAAGATATGGCGTTGCTTAAAATATTATTAAACGCCGCGGCAAACAGCATCGGGTCAAAAATCGAATCGCCGATTTTTCCTTCGATTATAAGAATTATTTTCTGGTTTTTCTTTTTGGCGTCCGGCTCCAAAGTCTTAATTGATTCATTAATAACCGCCAAAACATTGGATTTTTCCGCGTGAATGATGGTCTTGCCCGTCTCGATATGAGAAACATTCAGGAGGTCATTGACAAGATTTATCAGCCGCTGATTGGACTTATATAAATCGCCGAGCCGTTCCTTTTGGGCCTCGCTTAAGCCGTCTTCCTCCATAAGCATCTCGATTGTCCATTTAATGGAAGAAAGCGGAGTTCGTAACTGATGGGAAGCGATAGAAATAAATTCATTCTTGGACCGGTCGATTTGTTTGGCTTTCGTGACGTCCCTCTCTACGCCTACAAAATATTTAACGCTTCCTTTATCGTCAAGAACCGGCGAAATATGAAGCTCCACTTCGTAAGACTGGCCGTCTTTTCGCCTGTTGGTTAGCTCCGCGCCAAAAGACTTCTTTTCCTCTTTAATGGTTTTCCACATTTCTTGATAAAATTCTTTCGGCATCTGGTTTCCCCATAAAGACGGCCTCTTGCCGATCATTTCTTCTTTCGAATAACCGGTTAAAGTTTCCGCCGCCTTGTTGACGTAAATTATATAACCGTCCTGATCGGTAATAATCACATGGTCAGACGCCCCCTCGATAGCCATTTTGAATTTTTCCAGATCGCTCGTCCTCTCTTTTACCTTTTCTTCGAGGCTAGCCGCCAGATTTTTATACTTTAACTGGGATTCTTTTATTTCCATTATCATTTTGTCGATTGCCCTCGAAAGCTCTCCGACTTCGTCCTTGAACGCCGTTCCGACTTTATGATTCAAATCGCCGCCGGCGATAATTTTTGATTCTTCGCTTAACTTTTCAATCGGGTCGGATATTGATTTGGAGACGGCGAGGAGAACCACCGTAACCGCCAAAAATTCCACCGCGGCGACGACCAAAAAGATACTTTCAAAATTTTTAACCGTTGCCGGAGTCAAAAAATCTTCAAGGTTCCTGAAAATAATTATGGCAATAAAAATTACCGGAATCAGGTTGATTATTAAAAAGGTTAAAAAAATCTTAAACCTTATTTTCATCAGGCAAAATAAAATAAAGAACTGATGTTGCTAATATCGGAACATATTCCCAACAGCAAAAACCCGGCTCCGATAATTAAAAAAATGATGGCCGAAACTAACGACATCGGGCCGCTGAAATGCGGAATGTTAAAATACAAAAATGACGCCTTAAACAGATACCCTAAAATAGCGGCTAAGCCGCCGGCTGCCAATACTATCCCCGACAAAAAAATCGCCAGCCGGAACCACTTGGGCTTGAACATCGCCATTAACCCTATAATCGCGACGATAAAAAAATTTATCGCTGTCAGCGTTGACATTTGCCCCAAACTTGCCAGCTTGCCGATAAAAATCTCCTCCGCGTCCAGCGGAATCCCGAAGAATTTTTCCATCGTGAAAAATGACAGAAAAAGAAGAATTATCAAAGAAGCGGCCGATAAAAGGAACGGAGCGAGATCCTGATTTTTATGGTCGGCGTGAATAATTCTGTCCACGGAGAGCAAAATTAATCCGCTCATTATAAAAAGCGCGGCGCTGGTGAACCTCATCTCGTGCCAGCCGGGCAAAACACTCAAAAAATAACGGTCATTGAAGTACCATCCGATTATTCCCAGAACGCCTCCGATTATGGCTAAAATGGATAAGATGGGCAATTTTGATTTACAATTGCACTTCATGGTAAATTTTACTTCGGTATTTCGCCGATATTTTCCGAGATATATCTTCGCATTTTTATTATGTTTCCTTTTATTTTATCAATAAAAAATTTCAGTTCGTTGATTTTAGAATCCGATTGGTCAAGCCTGTTTATTTTAGCGCTTGCTTTTTCAATATCTTCACTAATCAGATTAAAAGCATTAACGACGTCGCGCTCGGCAATAACGGTTCTCCTGCCGATGGCGGCTTTTTTAAGCCCATAAATCATATAAAACCAGGAGAGAATCAAAAGTAAAATAAGAATTAATCCGGTGAAAAACCAGAATTGCGTTACCGCTATGTCGCCTATCGTAAAAAGAGGTTTGGCTTCAACCGTGATTTGAACGGCCTTTGTCGGATAACTGCCCGCTCCCTGTCCGTTCGTTTCTATGGCCCGCAATAAATAATCTCCTTCGGGAACGGGCTTGTCGATTTTTATTTGCCAATTTCCCAGCGCGTCGGCCTGGACCTTCTCAATATCCGTTGCCTGATTATTACTATTAGTTAAATGCGTTTCAATATAATCCATCGGAGCCGCCCGGCCGGAAACGAATATCGGCTCTCCGGAAATAACGGATCTGGAATAGAAATTAATTATCGGCATTTCCAAAGGTAGAATATTAAACTGCAGGCTATCTTCGATGCTATTCCCGGCCAAATCAACGGCTCTGACGGTAAGCTGATGCGACCCCAAAGGTTGCGAAGGTAAAACCAGGCTCGTGGAAGCTGTTTTAGTTAATTCGGAGTTATCTACTAAAATATCGTAATACGCGATACCCGACAAACTGTCGCTTGTCCGGAAACTTATTTCAGGCGAAGGATTTTGAGAAGAAGTGGAATTTATTTGGATTTTAAAAGGCAAGGGAGCGGTTGTGTCCAGTGAGATTTTATAGTAAGCCGCCGGCCCCCAGCCGATATTATTTTTAAACTGGACCCGGATATAACTAATACCCTCGCTTAAAACTCCGAAATCTTTGCCGTTATATAAGTTTTTTTCCGGCGTACCGATGGCCGATTCCGGACCCTGGGTAAGTCGCGCCGAAACCTGCGTTATATCGGGAGGCAAATCCCAAAGAGCGATAACATCGCCGACCTGGCTGTACCAGGCGGTCTGATCGGGATAAAGAGCGACGCCAATAACCGGCTTGGCTGGCAGCTGGGTCGACGGCGCCGCTTGACGGATCACCGCCGCGGGCATTTGAACGGCCGGCGGTAAAATAACATTGGTTGCCACCCCCACGCTCGCGCCTTTAACCGTAGAAAGAACATTTGTGCCGCTGCCGTCGGCCGCCGTTATAGCGGCATTATTTATTGAAATTTGAGCCGTTCCCGAACCAAGCGCCTGAAAGCGCAAACTAATAACCTCCAGCGCTCCCCCCGAAACTCCCTGAGCCGTTCCGGCCGTAAAAGACAAAGTGCCGCTGGCATTAGAAATTGTCGGACCATCAAGCCAGAAATTAAAAGCTGAAGAAGATTTATCTACGCTTAAAATCTTTAAAATACTGGGCTGAAAATTAATCTTCGCCTGAGCCGCGTTAACGGAAGCGCCCTGGCTGTCTATTTTAAGATCAACCGTGAAATCTCCCCCTATCGCGGAATTGACCGTATCGGGGGAAAAATACAAAGTCGCCGCCCTGATTGAGCCTGGCGAAAAAATAAAAACGGAAAAAATAAAAACGGAAAAAATAATTTTTGCCAACCATAAACCGTTTATTTTTTTAATTAGATAGGACATCTGATTAATTTTATATTAGCATATTTCGGAAGCCAAAAAAATCATTGAAATAGCGACAAAAAATCGCTGAAATCGGCAATATCAACTTTGCCGTCGCCGTTAATATCAATAGTCGCCCTTAAAGCGCTGTCTTTTGAACCCCATCGGTAAAGAAAAACGCTCCAGTCGGAAATATCAACTTTACCGTCACCGTTAAAATCGGCTTTCGGGTATTTCAAGGAAGAAACCTCGAAAGCCTGGGATTCGGAAAAATCGCTTGCTTGAGCAGCTAAAGAATATCTGGTTTTAATGAAGTGGCTGCCGACCGATAAATCGCCGGCGGAGATGGAAATCGAATAACGGCCGTCCGCGCCAGACTGAACGGAAGCCGCGCCGGTATTATCGATAAAAGTTTCGACTTTGGCATTGGGAGCGGCATAGCCGACCACCGTCAAAGAGCTTCCTTGATAAACCGAATTATCCGACAAACTAATAGTCGGCGGAATAAAAATGCCTTTGATGGCCAGCGCGCTTCCGCCTTTGACGAATTGCGAAAAAGCGACTATCCGGCTTTTCCGGCCGTCTTTGTCAGTTGCCTGAAGGGCAAAAAG
>CAZODS010000029.1:0-1347 GCA_964578705.1 uncultured Candidatus Saccharibacteria bacterium | reverse complement strand
TTCCCCCGCCCGGAGAAGGGCTGGTTACCGTTACAGGAAAAGTTCCTGTCGCTGTTAAATCGCTCGTCAAAATAGCCGCCTGAACTTGATTGGAATTCATAAACGTCGTCGCCCTGTCGCTGCCGTTAAACTGAACCGTTGAGGAAGAAATAAAATTACTGCCATTAACAGTCAGAGCAAAACCCGAAGAATCAACGGTTATTGAGGCCGGCGAGATACTGGTAATCGTCGGCGCGGGATTAACGAATAAAACCGTGAAAATCTGCGCGGTGGAGGTGCCACCGCCGGGCAAAGGATTGGAAACAGTTATCGGGAAAGAACCAACCGAAGCTATGTCCGAAGCCAAAATTTGGGCGGTAATTTGAGTGGAAGAAGAAAACGCCGTCGTCCGGCTATTACCGTTGAAATAAACAGTTGAAGAAGAAGTAAAATTGGAGCCGTTGACGGTTAAAACGAAACCGGAAGAACCAGCCATCGTTGATGTGGGCGAAATGGTTGTGACCGCGGGAACGGGATTGCCGACCGTGATTGTCGGCGACGACGCAATGGCGGTTAAAGTTCCGGCGTCGCTGGACCTGGATTGAGTCGTAAAAGCATAAACTCCGGTCGCTACCGGCGCCGTAACGCCGCTTGTTCCTCCGCCGGCGCCATAGCTCACGGTTATCGTCTGACCACCGGAAAGAGATAAAATCCTTAGACTAATTACTCCGGCGGAAATATTTGGAATATTATCGGGCCCTAATAAAATATCATCAATATTAACCGTAGAATTATCAAGAGCTGTATTATTTTGTATAACAAAACCAAAACTTAAAACAGAAGTTCTCGATCCGGAAAGAGCTATATTAATATAAGTCCAAGCGTTGGCCGGAATAACAGATCCGAAAGAAAACTGAGTGGCGCCGCCCAAATTAGTTCTCGTTCCGTAAGCAAACCGCAAATTTCCGTTGGATATAGCAACGTCGGAATAAATCCAAAATCCAATATTGGTATAAGAAGACCAATCCTCGGAAGAAATATTTTTATACCACCTATCGCCACTTCTTTGATTGCCATTCAAACAAGAAATAGAACCAGTCCCTTCATGTTTTAGAGTTGAATCTAAAATTAAATTGTTAGAACAAGCCGTCCCCTGCGACCAACCGTTTAAACTATCGGCGCTATCTTCAACTTTCGCCAAGATTCCAGTAGAGGTCGCCGTCGTATAGCCGGCAGTCCCGGAAACTCCCTGCGGAGCTGTCCAGCCGGAAGGAACGGCAACTGTAATTTCGCCGCTGTCCATCGTTTCGGCGGCCGTAAAAGTAAAATTAAAAGTGTTTCCCGCCGCGCCCGCGACAACCGAATTTG
>CAZODS010000028.1:0-6910 GCA_964578705.1 uncultured Candidatus Saccharibacteria bacterium | reverse complement strand
CAGCCAACCCGGAGATAATAAATACGGCCCGAATCCTAAACAAGCGCAAGCTGTTTAATATTATTAAAAAATATTATTTATAAAACAGCCCGGTTTTTTAAAAAACAGGGCTGTTTTAATTTTGTTGCCGTAAAAAAATCCCCCTCGTTAAAGGGGGATTAGAAGTTCAGAGTGAGGTCTGCGTAGCTTCTGGAGCCGGGGTTCACGAATTGAAATTCCGGAGAAAATCCTTTCGTTGGTTTTATCTCGGTTCCGATGCCTATACTGACATTTTCGGATAAGTTAAACGAAGTTTCGAGTCCGCCGACGAATCCGTAGCCGAGGTTTTTGTAAATCTCGGCGTAGGGTGAAAGCTTTATCCTTTTAGTCAGTCTGACGCCGCTGATTTTAACCGACAATCTTGCCAGATTACTGACGCCGCCAAATCCCTTTCCGATTCCGGCCTTCAGTTCGAGGGCCGGCTTTTTAGCGAAGAACGCCAGCTGGTATTCAACTCCGTAAGGAGTCATAAGGCCAAGCGGCTCAAGCCAATAGTTCGGCGTTTTCATTTCTTCGCCCGAGAGATAAGAAACAAGATTGGCGATATCGGGAATTAATCCCGCCGCCTGCCAAAGCCCCGCCCCCATAATGTTGGCGTAAAGAGAATTTTCCTGTTCGGGATCCTGAGTAATGGACAAAACGTAATCCGCGGGGTCGTAGCCCTGGTCGGCTTTTTTGCGGAAACTGTTTGTTTCGGGGCTGCCGGTGATAAACACATATCTAAACAATTCGAAAGCGTTGACCATCCTTAAGATGCTTATATCAATCGGCAGCTTTTCGCTTTTCAGGCTTTCCCGAGTTGCCAGTTCCGCCAAGCCGGTCTGAAAATTTAATCCGGCTTCGTAAACAAGGGTCGGGCTGTTTCCTCCCTCGTACCATTTCTTCACCGCGCCGTTCGGGTAAACCACATTGGTTGTTCCGTCGCTGTTGTAAGTAACGCTCGTGGGATCGAAATCGCAGTACGTTTGTCCGCTCGAAAAGTTAAAGCTAACGGCGGCTGCGACGGGGCAGGCGTTCGCGTGTCCTCCGAACTCATGGCCGACGACGCTGATAGGTACCGCTAACGCCAAATCAAGTCCGATTATCGCCAGTTTATTATCTATTTTTTTGACGGGAATCTGGAGCAGTTCGTAAGCGGAAAAGATGTTTTCTTCGGTTGCCCAGCCGACGTTGTCGGATGTTAGCCGGAAATCGTAAGCGAAGCTTTTGCCGCTCGCGGCGAAAATAACGGAAATCAAAACAATCACAGGAATAAGCTTTTTCATTTAATTCACCTCCTTTTTTGGTTTTTAATGTACTGGCTTATTACTTAAATACTACATTATTTTTAATAATTTGTCAATGCTAACTATCGGATTGATAAGCGGTTAAAGCCGGTAAGATTTAACGAGATTCATTGTTTTTATTGGCCTATCTTATAGCATTAAATAAAGATGAATCCCGTTAAAAGAATTATTGATGTTTCGGGCGCGCTGGGCGGGCTTTTGCTAATTGCTCCGCTGACGCCGTTTATTTATTTGGTTATTAAACTGGAAAGCCGGGGGCCGGCTTTAGTTAGGCTGGAAAGGGTGAGCGGCGGGAAAATAATAAAAGTTTATAAATTTCGTTCAATGATCAACGGCGCGCGCGCGTTAAAAAAAGGGCTTGAAGATTTTAACGAAAGAAAGGACGGCCCGTTTTTTAAAATAAAAAACGACCCGCGGCTTACAAAAACAGGAAAAATTTTGAGAAAATTCCGGCTAGACGAATTTCCCCAGTTGATTAACGTGCTGAAAGGAGAGCTGTCGCTTGTCGGTCCGCGTCCTCATGAGCCGGAAGAAGTTGTTTTTTATCCGGATAATTACAAACATTTGCTTTTGGCGAAATCAGGCGTGACGGGTTTAAGTCAGGTCAGCGGCGCCTCCGGCCTGCCGTTTCTGGAAGAATTGCTGCTGGACGACAAATATCAGAAAAGCCAGTCGTTAAAAATGGATTTGAAAATTATTTTTAAAACTTTGAAAATCATTTTTTCCGACCCAAACGCTGTTTAAGATGAAAATATTTATAGATATCAGGCCGCTTGCCAAAGATCGGCATTCGGGAATAGCCAATTATACCCGCTCATTAATTGATGAATTTTTGGCCGCCGATAACGGAAACACTTATCAGCTTTTTTATAACGGCTGGAAGAAAAACTCTTTGCCGGAGGCCTGGCTCAAAAACGATAAAATCGAGCTGATAAATTGGCGGCTGCCTAATAAATTGCTGGGCTTGAGCGGCCGGATTTTAAGGGAGCCGAAAATCGACCGCTTTTTCAATCCGGATTTGATTTTCAGCCCTCATTTTAATTTGCTCAATATTGAAAAAACGCCGAGGGTTTTGACTATTCACGACCTTTCTTTTGTCCGGCACAAGCAATTTTTCGCTCCTAAAAAGCGCTTTTGGCACTGGCTTCAGGACGCGCGTTATCAAATAAAAAGCGCCGAGCGGCTGATAGCGGTTTCCGAATTCACCAAGGCCGATATCGTTGATTATTTTAAGGTACCCGAAGAAAAAATTTCAATAATTTATTCCGGCGTCGGCAAAAATTTAAAGCGACTTTCGGAGCTTAACGACGACTTGGCCGCTTTTAAAAAACGCCGCGCCCTGGAAAAACCTTTTATTCTTTATCTGGGAGCGCTGGAACCGAGGAAGAACATAATTTCTTTGGTTCGGGTTTTTAATATTCTGAAAAAAGAAGTGTTTTATAATGATTGGCGGCTGGTTTTGGCGGGTGGCAGTCGCTGGCTTTCGGGCGAGCTGGAACGGGAAATTAAAAATTCTCCTTACTTGGACGATATTATGGTTTTGGAAAAAATTTCCGAAGAGGAAAAAATATTTCTTTATAATTCGGCGAAAGTTTTCGTCTACCCTTCTTTTTTTGAGGGATTTGGTTTCCCGCCGCTTGAAGCGCAGGCTTGCGGCGTGCCGGTGGCCGCATCCAACCGGACGTCTTTGCCGGAAATTTTGGGAGAATCGGCTTATTTATTTGATCCCTGGCGGCTGGAAGATATGTATGCTGGCATAAAAACCTTGACTCAAGATAGCGCGGTTCGGGAAAGAATGATTAAATTAGGATTGGAGAATGTCGCTAAATTTTCCTGGCAGAAAACCACTGGGGAGATATTTAAAATTTTTTCGGAAATAACATAATTTTTTATGAAAGTACCCAAAAAAAACATATCTTCTTTCCATGATATTAAGCCTCCTCACGGCCATAAAAATGCCGTTCAAAAATTCGACAATTTAGCCAAAGAGTACGAGGCGAAAGTTTCCTTGCTTCCGAAAGAGCCTAAATTAAGCCGAAAGATTAATAAAAATCCGAAAAAAAAGAGACTAAAGGTTGTCCTGGCGTTTTTTGTTTTGCTGGCCGCCGCCGCTTTTATTTACGTTGAATTCGCCGATGCCAAGCAAAATATTTTGGCGATGGCCGACCAAAGCGTCGAACAGCTCAAGTCGGCGGTTGCCGATATTAAACTTTTCAGGCCTCAGGCAGCCCAGGAGAAAATTCAAAGCGCCAGCCAAAATCTAAACAGAATTTCCTCGACGCTTAATCAGCCGGGAATTCGGCAGGCGAAAGATATTTTGGGAGAATTTATACCGTTGGTTAAATCGGCGGGCCAGGCGTTCGGCGACGTCCAGCGGCTGGCGCTGGTGGCGCTGGACTTAAACGGCCAGTTAATAACCCTAACCAACCAATTACCGGATTTTGTTTTTAATCATCAGGGAAGCGAATTAGTCGCGTCCCTGACGGGAGTTGATCAGGATTTAAGGCAAATAAACGGAGCCGCCGGCGATATCATTAACAACTCCGGCCAATTCGGAAGTTATCTGCCGCTCCAATCCGGCTCTTTAATTTCCTGGCAGATGGATTCCGGCCGTCTGGAAAAATTCCTTTCGGCTTTTATAATCTGGCTTAGCTCTCCGGCGCCAAGGCATTTTTTGGTATTTTTTGATAATAATTCGGAAATCAGGCCGGGCGGAGGATTTTTAGGGAGCTACGCCGATATTACGATTTCCAGCAGTTCGATATCGAACATCGATGTCCGCGACATTTACGACCCGGATGGGCAATTATTTTTAAAAACTATTCCGCCGGCGCCGCTTCAGCTTATAACCACAAACTGGGGCGCCCGCGATGCCAACTGGTTTTTCGATTTTTCGCGGTCGGCGGCCGAAACAATCCATTTTTTGGAAGCGTCTAAAATGTACGGCGAAAAGCTGGTTCATTTCGACGGCGCCGTCGCTATTTCACCTAAAGTCTTAAGCGATCTTTTGGCGCTCGTTGGGCCGGTTGATTTGCCGGACTACAATTTAACAATCGACCAGAATAATTTTTTAAGCGAAATCCAGAAGCAGGTGGAGGCCAGCCAGGATAAGGTCAACGGCCACCCAAAAAAAATCCTTCAGGAACTGATGCCCTTGCTTTTGAGTAAATTATCCAATTTAAGCGGCGATCAGAAAACGCAGATTGTTTCCCTGGCGAAAAATTGGGGAGCCAAAAAAGATTTGATGGTTTATTTTAAAAATCCAGATATGGAGAGCTTTTTCGATTATTATGATTTAAGCGGAAAGATAGCGGCTCTGCCGAACGTTTATAACGGCGATTACCTTGCGGTTGCCAACGCCAATATCGGCAGTGGCAAGACGGATATTTTTATGAAACAAAGTGTTAGCTTGGCGAGTCAGGTTAATCTTAACGGGACTGTCGATAACCATTTGGTGATTACCAGAACCCACAAGGGTGGCAATCAGCCTTATTGGTGGTACCGCGCCGCTAATTTGGATTACCTTGAAATATTCACGCCGCTTAGCGCTAAGGTTGTGGCGGCCGCCGGAGGCTTTCTTAAAAAAATAACGCCGCCTGTTAATTACGCCGCCAAAGGATACCAAAATGATCCGGCGGTTTCCCAAATCGCTTCCACGACTATTCATTACCTGGAGTTTCCTTCAATTGAACAATTTCAGGAAGGCGACAGGAATGTTTTTGCCACCTGGCTCAAAGCGAGCGCGGGGCAAACCGAAAAATTAACGCTTGATTACCAGAATACTATGGCGCCCATCGGCGTCGGCGGAGCTTATCAATTCGTTTTCGACAAGCAATCCGGCGCGACTTCCACTTACGATTTTCAGATATCCGCCCCCTTGGGCTACGAGTGGTCGGAAATAAACAGCCCGCTTTACGAATATCAAAGCAGTGATCCGGACGCCCGGCTGTCCGTTAATTTGACTTTAAAAAAGATTTAATGGAAATAAGAAATTTTGTGATTATCGCGCATATTGATCACGGCAAATCGACCTTGGCCGATCGGCTTTTAGAAATTACCGAAACGATTCCGGCGCGACAAATGAAACCTCAATATCTTGACCGTTTAGAACTAGAGCGGGAAAGGGGAATAACAATTAAAATGGCTCCGGTTAGGATGAGTTATAAGCTTAGTGGCCGTGATTATGTTTTGAATTTGATTGACACGCCCGGCCATTCAGATTTCGCCTATGAAGTTTCCCGGGCGCTTTTGGCGGTTGAGGGAGCGATTCTTCTGGTGGATGTCAGTAAAGGCATCCAGGCGCAGACGCTTTCCAATTTTCGCCTGGCTAAAGAAGCCGGACTAAAAATTATCGGAGCGGTCAATAAAATCGATTTGTATCCTTTACGGGCGGAAAAAACCAAAATCAACCTGGCAAAACTTATCGGCGTGGAGCCGGAAGAAATTTATTCCGTTTCCGCCAAAACAGGAGAGGGAGTCAAAGAGCTTCTTGATGGTGTTGTCAAACAGGTTTTGCCGCCAAAAAATCTGAAATCCAAAGAGGGCGGCTCGCAGGCCCTGATTTTCGATTCCTTATACAACGATCATAAGGGCGTTTTGGCTTTCAGCCGGATTTTTAGCGGCGAATTTTCCGAAGGCCAAGACGCTATTCTTTTGTCTTCCAAAAGAAAATTCAAAATAAAAGAAACGGGCTGTTTTACGCCGGATTTTAAGGCGGTGGAAAAATTAAGTGAAGGGGAAATAGGTTATCTGGCGACCGGCCTGAAGGAACCGAACCTGATTAAAATCGGCGACACTATCGGCTCGAAAGAAGCCGGACCGCTTATCGGGTTTAAAGAGCCCCAACCGGTTATTTTTGTTTCCTTTTATCCGGCGGGGAAAACCAGCTTTGAGGATTTAGAGAACGGTTTTAAGCGGCTGAAACTTAACGATGCCGCGCTTTCTTTTGAAAAAGACTCCAACGAAATTTTAGGCAAGGGGCTTAAAGTCGGCTTTTTGGGCGAACTTCATTTCGAAATAACTTCCGAGCGGTTGGAAAAAGAATTCAATCTGGAATTTTTGACGACCTTTCCGTCGGTTATTTACCGCGTTGTTGATAAAAGCGGCGGCCATTTCATCAAACATCCGCAGAATTTTACCGGCGACTATTTCAAGGTTTTCCAGCCGATGATTAAGCTGGAAATCCTGACTCCGACCGATTACCTGAACCAGATTTTGGCTTTGGCTAAAGTTTTCCATTTGAGTATTTTAGAAATAAAAAATTTTAGCGAGGAAAATCTTTTGCTTGTCGGGCGGATGCCGCTGGCCGAGCTTATCAAGGATTTCAGCGACCAGCTTAAGTCTGTTTCCGCCGGTTATGCTTCTTTTAGCTACGACTTTGACGGCGAGGAAGCGGTGAATATAGGAAAACTGGAAATTCTGGTTGCCAACGAGCCCTTGCCAGCCTTGACGCGGCTGGTTTTAAAAGATGAAGTGGAGCGGGAAGGAAGGATTTTGGTTGAGCGGCTTAAAGAACTTTTGCCCCGCCAGCAATTCAGCCAGGCGCTTCAGGCGAAATCGGAAGGAAGGATAATCGCCCGCGAGAC
>CAZODS010000027.1:0-7242 GCA_964578705.1 uncultured Candidatus Saccharibacteria bacterium | reverse complement strand
GCAACAAGGTCCCATTTATGATCCATATCTTCAAATAAAACGCCCCAGCGGCGCATTTCTTGGCGAATGCCGCGCTCTTCTTTTTTATTGTCTGTTTTTTTTATTTTTCCCGCCATTATTTACAGAGTAAATTTATTTGCCGGCCGCGGGGGCGGATGAGGTAGAAGCGGGTTGCGGCGTAGAATTAAGGGCGGCGGGATTGGCGAGCGCCTGGGCGAACTGGCTGTCGGCGGTAAGGCGGCTCCACCAGACTATTTCTTTGGAATTAAGGTTGATTTCGTTGTTCAGGCCGTAAGGGAGATTTTTAAGAGGAACGATACTGGGCTGACCGCTTGTATTTTTTTGGAGAGCGTAAGCGTCGGTTAATTTAGGATAAGGAAACATATCGAGCTTGCCGAAATAAACGTCGCCGGTTGAAAGATAAACCATTGAATACGGCGAAAGCTGGACTCCGGAAATTTTAAAATTCAACCCAAGCCAGATGCCCAGAGCGCCGACTAAAACGACTACGACCGCCAATAAAATTATATATTTTTTGTTCATTATATTATTATAAACAAAATTTTTTATTTTGGAACGACCATCAAATAACCGACCGGACCTTTGGCGGGGCCGCCGCAAGAAGAACAATAAAAAGTAAATTGGCCGGCGGTGGTCGCCTGGAACATTATTGGTTTAGATTCTCCTTTTGAAACAGTTTGCTTAAGACCGTAATCGGGCTGGACGACATCGTAATTTTTATCCTGGGCGGTGAAAAATATAGATACATTGTCGTCCTGATTGACGGCGATTTTATTTGGCGTAAACCGGCCGGCCGAAATATTAATGGAAAAAGAACGCGCTTTGGCGGTTCCGGAAGGGGCGGCGGCTACGACGGAATTGGGATCAGCGATGTCGCTTTTGGGCGAATTAACGTCTGGGACGGATATTTTCGCGGATATTGGCCGCCAGGTTGATGATTGGCCGGATGAAGGCGTGGCCGAATTTTGATTTTCGGTTAAACTTGAGACTCCCGGCGCTTTCATTAAAATAATCGCGAGCGCGATAACGATAATGGCGAAAATAACGGCAATGATTATTAAAGCGATTTCCCTTTTTGTTAATGATTTAATCATTTTTTATTGGCGTGTTTTTCGGTTTCCAATTTATTAACCCGTTCTTCCAGGCGCCTGAACTGGGCGCTTAAAATTAGCAGTTCTTGTTCTTGTCTTTGATAAATAGAAATAAATTTATCCAGCTTCACGAATAGCTCACTGGTATTTTCTTTCATTTCTTTTACCTCAGTTTTGATTTCATTTAATCCGAAATCAACCTTATCAAACCTCGCGTCAATTTTATTAAAGCGCTCGTCAATCTTTTTAAAATCAAATTGAATTGCCCTGGTAAACGGCTCTAAACTTTCAATAAATACTTCTTTGATGTCTTTTTTGGATAATTGTTTCGGCATTAATTTAATTATATAAAACAAAATTTTAGTGTCAATCGCTTTTGCGCGCGGAGGGAAACCAATCAATAAATAATCTGCCAACCCAAAGTGCCGGAGGCGTTCTGGAGGCAGGCTTCCAGCGTGTCTTTACTGCCGGCGCCGCCCTGAACCACCCAAATCGTTCCTCTTGTTCCTTGTTGCGTTGAGTCGCACGTCGGAAGCGGGGTCGCGGTGTTTATTTTGACCCCGCCGTTAACTTCCAAAGTTTGGCCGGGATAAGGTGTGCCGATGCCTACAAGCGGAGCGGTTCCATTCCATAGAAAATAAATCGCGCCATTTATTGACTGCCAATAAGAACCGGAGCCGCTGCCTATTGTTTGAGTATTAGCCGAAGGCAGCAGGTTACTGTCGAAGGTGGCGGCGTTTACCCGCGCGATAGCCGAGTTCAGCGACTGTGAAAAAATTTGCGACGGCGAAGCGCTGTTGTAGGCCATCGTAAAACTGACGGTGACAAGATCGCGGGAATTGGGATTTTGCTTCCGGACGAAAGTGAGGCCGCTGACGTTGACATGGCTGCTGGTGAGCGCCGCCGGAGCGCCGCACGCCTGCTGGAGATAGTTGGGGCAGTTTTTTATGTAAACCGAAGTGGAGGAGGCGTAAATAAAAACGGCGTCGGTGGAACTGGAAGGCGTTCTTAACTCGAGGGTGGAGGTCGGCGCGCCGACAGGAATATCCACCAGGCTGGACTGTTCGATTTGGGTTTGGATTTGCTGAAGCAGGAATTGGCTTTCCTGGTTGACCACAAAGGCGGCGCTTTGCTGGGACTGGATACTGGTGGTGGAAAGCAAAATATCCACGAAGAAGAGAGATACGACGACAAAAATACCGATATAAATCATCAGCTCAATAAGGGTGAATCCGTTTGAATTTTTTCTCGGATGATTTTGAAAAGCGAAACTTTTTTTATTTCGGCGCATTGAGTTAATTATAGCAAACAAATTTTAATAAAAAAATAACAAGTTATTTATTATAACGATTATCTCTGCTATAATCATTATAAATGATTTACGTATTTTCTTTTATTATAGGCGGCATAATAACGACTGCGATAATATTGCTGGAAAATATCGGCCTGCCTTTGGCTTCCAAATTAGCGACCATCATTCCTGTTTACACCTGGCTTTCTTACGTTTTTTTCGGATTGGAAAAAAAGAATAGTTTTGTCGTTGAGAGCGCGAAATTCACCATCTGGGGCACGATTTTCGTTTGGGCGCCTTATATGATAGGCATTGTTTATCTGACTCCCCGGCTGGGAGTCGCCTATTCTATCCTGATAAGTCTGGCGATTTTTTTGGTTTTGGCGTTTATCTTCATTTATTTTTATAAGTAAAAGATGGAAACAATTTTAATAATTTTACTTTTGGCGGTTATAGCCGCGGCGGCGGCCGCGATTGCGGTTTTGGTTAAAGAAAAAAAACCAAAAGGCGTTCCCGAAGAAAATCAGGCGTTAGTTTTGCTTCAAAATCAGATTAACGAAATGAACCGCACCCTAAACGCGCGCTTGGGCGAATCAAATGAAGCGATTTCGGAATCCAGGCGGGCTATTCAAAGCCAGTTCGGCGAGAGCGCCAAAATCATCAAAGAAATCACCCAGGAATTAACCAGGGTCGGCGAAGGCCAAAAACAGGTGATGAACGTTACCGAGCAGCTTAAGGGTTTGGAGGATATTTTAAAAAATCCGAAACAGCGCGGCGTTTTAGGAGAATATTACCTGGAAACGGTGCTGAAGAACGTCCTGCCGCCGGGAACCTACCAAACGCAATATAAATTCAAAGACGGCTCGATAGTCGATGCCGTTGTGTTTGTTAAGGATAAAATAATTCCCATTGATTCAAAATTTTCACTGGAAAATTATAATCGTCTGGCCGAAGAACGCGATTCTGTTGAGCGCGAGCGCCTGGAAAAATCATTTAAGGCCGACTTGAAAAACCGGATAGACGAGACCGCGAAGTACGTCAAACCGGAAGAAGGGACCGTAGATTTTGCTTTTATGTTTATTCCTCACGAGGCAATTTATTATGATTTATTGGTCGCCCAAGTCGGGGCGGTAAAAGTGAATACCCGCGATTTGATTGAATACGCGTTTAAAGAAAAACACGTCATTATCGTATCCCCTACGTCTTTTTTGGCGTATCTCCAGACAGTTTTACAGGGGCTTAAGGCGTTGCAGATAGAGGAGTCGGCAAAAGAAATAAAAAAACGGGTGGAAGACTTGGAGAAGCATTTATCGAGCTACGGCGAATTTATCAAAAAATTGGGAGTCCATTTGGGAACTTCGGTTTCGATGTACAATCAGGCATCCCGGGAATTCGGCAAAATAGACAAGGACATAACTAAAATCGGCGGCGAATCTTTAGGGGTTGATCTGCCGCCCGTCGAAAAACCGTCTCTGGAGGATGACTAATTCCAGGGAGAAATTTTACAAAAATCTCGGCCGGCCAATCGGAGTTTATGATTTAAAAAGAAGGCGGCAGGACGCTTTGCTCGACCGGAAGTGGCAGAAATTTTTAAAGGAAGCCAGGGTTTTTAGGCATTTGCCTTTTATTGATTTTGTTTTCGCGGCCGGTTCGATGGCTCTGGGAAATGTCCGTGAAGATTCGGATTTTGACGTTCTGGCCGGCTGCCGGCAAAACCGTCTTTTTACGGCCCGATTTTTCGCGGTGGCCGCCTTCGGCTTATTGGGCGTCAAGAAATCCAAAGCAATCCGCGAAAAGAACGAGGCAAGAGACAAGATATGCCTCAATCATTTCGTTTCGCCGCCATCTTACCGGCTGTCCCCTCCTTACAATATTTACTGGGAGGAGCTTTATCGTAATCTCGTTCCCCTTTTCGGAAGCCCTGAAGTTGTTAAAAAATTTTTTAAAGCTAACGACTGGATTGATCCTCCGAGGCATTACTTTGAAGATATTAGGACGATCAAAGAAGGCTCTTTCGTAAAAAAAATTTTAGAAAGCTCGCTCTCCGGAAAGGTTGGCGATTTTCTGGAGAAGATTTTAAAAAACCTGCAAATAAAGAGAATCGCCGGCGGGTTGAAGCGCTATCCGCTTGGCTATAAGCCGCGTTTTAAATACGAAACCGGCGAGCTGGAATTCCACACCGATACCTCCCGCATAGACTCTTTACTTAAATAAAAAATTAATTATACTTTAAAAAGCATATTGATTTTAAAAGAGGAGGATTTTTGAGATTTTTTAAGAAAAAGCTCCTGAGCTCGCTCAAGGAATTAGTGGAAAGAAATTCAAAATTATTTTTCGGTTTTCCGGACCTTGGAAAATTTAATGAAAATAAATTTGAGGAGGCCGTTAAAATTCTCCAAAAAAGAAATCCGCTGATATGCGGCTATCACCGGACCGCCAGAGGCGATTCGCTTGATTGCAAGGGCATCGATTTTCTAATATTTTTAGCCAAACCATTATTTTTATCGGTGCCCATATTATTTTTATCGGTGCCCATACAAATAAAATCCGGAGTGGGAGCGATTAAAGAACACTACGAAAAGTATCCCCATCTCATAGCCCTTCGGATGCTCCCGACCGATACTCCGGAAATAATCAGCGTGAAGCTGGAAAAATTAATAATTAATTTATTAAAAAGAGCGCCGGCCCTACTGGAAGAATTAGAGAAACAGAGAAATATAAAATAATAAAATCCGCCCTGTTTTACGGGGCGGGATTTTTTCTCTGTTTTAAAACGTTCAGCGTTTCTTTTTTCTCAAAAAAGCGGGAATTTCCCAGAAATCTGTTTCTTCGCCTTTAGCTGATGATGGCGGCATGGTATTTTTCTTTTCGCCGCTTTCTTTCTTGGCATTCGCGTCCATTCGGAGATTTTCTTCCCGCGTGATAATTACTTCTTCCTTCAGAAAAGGCTTGGTTTCGAAATGATTAAATAACGAGTTAGCCGAAGACGAGCCATTAAAGCCGATCGCAATGACAGTCGCTTTTACCACGCCCGGCTTAAGGTGTTTGTCGTGATAGGCGCCAAAAATTATTTTAGCCGACGGATCGGCGATTTGAGACACCAACTTGGCGGCTTCATTGACTTCGCTCATTTTCAAATCCCGCCCGCCCGATATTCCCAAAAGTATTCCTTTGGCCCCTTCGGCGCTTATTTCCAGGAGAGGAGAATGGAGAGCCTGATTGACGGCCTTAGCGGCCCGATCCTGTCCGCTCGCCACTCCTAACCCGACGATCGCGGAACCGGCGTCTTCCAAAATCGCTTTTACATCGGCAAAATCAACATTGATTATTCCGGGCATAACTATCAGGTCGACTATTCCTCTTAAGGCGTTTTCCATCACGTCGTCAATTTTCTCAAAAGCTTTCAGGAGCGGCGTTTCTTTGCTTATAATCGAAAAAATCCGGTCGTTTGGAATTATTATGAGGGCGTCAACTTTTTCTTTTAGTTTTATCAAACCCTCCTGAGCGACCCTCATCCTTTGGCTGCCTTCAAACGCGAATGGTTTGGTGACAAACCCTAAAGTAAGCGCTCCGCTTTGTTTGGCGACTTCAGCCACGACCGGCGAAGCGCCGGTGCCCGTTCCTCCGCCCAATCCCGCGGCGACGAAAACAATATCCGCGCCTTTGATTGATTCGGCAATATCGGAGCGGTTTTCTTCGGCGGCTTGACGGCCGAGTTCGGGATTCATGCCCGTTCCCAATCCCCGCGTTAAATTCCTGCCGATGTAAATTTTGCTCCTGGCTTCGGTGTTGTCTAAATCCTGGGTGTCGGTATTAATGACGACAAAATCAACCGAACGGCCGAAATGGAGGTTCATTCTGGATACGGCGTTCCCGCCTCCTCCGCCCACTCCCACAACTTTAATATTCGCCAAAGGCGCCGAACCGGTTTTTTTTGCCGGTTTTAATTTTTTAACCGCGGCTTTTATTTTCCTTTTCGGTTTGTTTTTTTTGCGCTTCATAAAAATAAAATATTATTTAAATTATAGCATACTATATCAAAAAACAACTAAGGCAGGAAATAGCGCAGCCATTTTTTTTCCCGCAATTTAATGGTTTTTCGCGAAGGATTACCATTATCTATTCCCCAAAGGCTTAAGCCGAAAGCTGTTATATATTCCGGGTCTTCGGCGATACCCGGAAATGTAGCGAACGCGTTGGGAGCCCATTCGCCGGGATTAATGGCGCCAATCTGGGCGGAGAGTCTCAATTCCTGCTTTGCCAGATCGGTCAGGCCGGGAATTTTTGCTCCTCCGCCCGTTAAAACGACTCCGCCGGGAAGCGACGTCTTACCGATGGATTTTAGCTGTCTGAAAACCAAGTCAAAAATTTCTTCAAGCCGCGATTCGATTATTTCGGCGAGAAACCTCCGGGAAATTGAAGCTTTGGCTTCGGCCTGGACTTCTTTTAAGTCAATTACTTCTTTTTGGCCGATTTCTTTGGCCAGGGCGTAACCGAAATGGAGTTTCAAGCTTTCCGCCGTCGAAACTGGAATTTTAAAACCCACGGCAATGTCATTGGAAATATTTCCGCTGCCGACGGGAAAAATCTCCGTTTTAATAAGCTTATTATCTTCATAAACGCTCATTCCCGTGGTTCCGTAACCGATATCGACTAAAACCGCCCCTAAATCGCGCTGGGAGTGGCTGAGCGCCGCTTTGGAAGCGGCCAAAGGCGAAAATATAACGCCGGCTACTTCTCCGCCGGCAAGCTCAACAGATCGCGCCAAGTTTTTTAAATGAGGGGTAAAAACATCGATAATCAAACTTTCCACTTCCAGCCGGTTGCCGCTTAATCCCA
>CAZODS010000026.1:4386-7267 GCA_964578705.1 uncultured Candidatus Saccharibacteria bacterium | reverse complement strand
TCGGGCTGCCGGGAGTCGCCCGCGACTCTTTTTCTCGCCGTCGCTCGAAAAAGGTCTGGGCACCGCCTCATTGATTTTTCCGGCTGGAAAAATCAATTCCGGCGTTCGACTCCCGCCGCTATTCTATTCGAGCTTCGCTCGGTAATCATTCGGGCTGCCGGGAGTCGAACCCGGTCTACACCCACCCCAAGGGTGCGTACTGCCGCTATACTACAGCCCGTTAGAAATCTTATCCGGAGGAAAAGAATTTTAATCTATTTCTTAAATATCTTTTTCCCATCCCGGTTTTAAGATATTTTTCTCTTGCTTTAGCATCTTGCTCATCTAAGCATACCTCACAATATATCATCTTCAATGGTTTCCGATGTTTTGTTGAAAAATTAAGTCCCTTATTATGTTCGAAAATTCTTTTTCTTATGTTATGGGTATATCCGGTATACAGTTTGCCGTCAATATCACTTTTTAACACATAAACATAAAACATCGGATTTTTAACGGGCTACAGCCCGTTAAAACTATTCTACTTTAGAGCTTGGCGGTAGGCAACAATTCAACTAAAACCTTGCGATTTTATTTTTCGCCAAACTTCCGGCGCCACTCATTAATTTTTTGGTGGTTGCCGGATAGAAGCGCGGACGGAACCGTCCAAGCCTTATCTTTTTTCTTTGCCGATTTACCGGTAAAAAATTTCGGCGGACGAGTATAAACCGGGTAGAAACCTTTTAATTCTTCCAAAGATTCGTATTTCCCCAAAAAACCGGGTAGAAATCGGGAAATGGTTTCGATTAAAATCAAACTCGCCAATTCGCCCCCGTTTAAAACATAATCGCCTATCGAAATTTCCTCGTCGGCAATATATTTGGCAACCCGCTCATCCACTCCTTCATAGCGGCCGCAAATTAAAACTAAGCGGCTATACTTTGAAAGCCGTAATGCCATTTTAGCGTCTAATTTTTTTCCGCGGGTCGAAAATAAAATAATCCGGGTTTTATCACTCGGTTTTTTTTTGATAATTGATTGAACGGCTTTGAAAATCGGCTCAATTTTCATAACCATCCCCGGACCGCCGCCAAAAGGCCGGTCGTCAACCTGGCGGTGAATTCCGGAAGCGAAATCGCGGATGTTGACCGCTCTAACGGAAATAATTTTATTTTTGACGGCTCTTTTGACAAGAGCCTCCTTTAAGTAAGAATCAAAAAGTTTTGGGAAAATTGTCAGGACGTCAAACTCCATTATTTTCCTTTTTTTGATTTTGCGCGTTGCCTAAATTTTTATTCAAAGAGTCGGATATTGATTTTTTAATTGATTCGATATCCACTTCTTTTCGCTCTCTCGGCGGATATTGGCGGACTCTCGGCGCAAACGCTCCCCCTTCGCTTCCCCTCAAAACGCTACCCAGAGACTGTTCGCCGCGCCGGAGATTTTTTTCCTCGACCGCGGCGGCAGTCGAACCCCATTCGCTGGCAATCCGGTTTTCCACGACTGAAATCGGCGTGCCGTAAAGATGTTGCGAATTCTCGATAATAACGTCTCTCAAGCTGGGCGCGGCCATCACGTAAGGCGGCAAAGTTTCCGCCGAGAAAGGGCGGGATGCCATCCCGTCTATCATTAATTTAAGGTAAATATGATATTTCGGAAGATTAACCAAATCGTTGGCGGTAAATTCCGGCTCGAATTCTTTTTCCAGAAATTCGGCGTCGGCGGCGCCAATCCTGAAAGTGATAATTGTTCCGACGTTTCCGAAAATGGCGTCGCGAACGGTCGTGTTGTTTTCGTGAACCAGCTGGCCGATATACTGGTGCGCCAAAACCATGCTTAAATGGTATTTCCTTGCCTCCGAAAGAATAGTCGCGAAAGATTCGGTGGCGAAATTCTGGAATTCGTCCACGTAAAGAAAGAAATCTCTCCTTTTTTCTTCGGGAATATCCACGCGGCTCATTGCCGCCAGCTGAAGCCTGGTAATAACCATCGCGCCAAGCAAAGTCGAGTTGTCTTCGCCGATTCTTCCCTTGGAAAGATTGACTATCAAAATCTTTCCTTCATCCATCGCTTTCCTCATATTGATGGAAGAATGCGGCTGGCCCAAAACATTTCTTATTAAAGGATTGGAAACAAATTGGCCGACCTTGTTTTGAATAGCCGCCACCGCTTCGGTTTCAAGCCGCTGGGTGTATTTGGCGAATTCGTCGACCCAAAAAGACCTGATAACCGGATCTTTCAAATTATCAACGATTTTCTGGCGGTAGCTTTTGTCATTGAGCATTTTCATCACCCCTAAAAGAGTGGTATTCGGGTATTCCAATAGCGCCAAAAGAGTGTTGTTTAAAATATATTCCATCCGCGCCGACCAGACGTCGGGCCAGATTTTCTTGAAAACAGCCATAATTCCGGAGGCAACCAGATGTCGGTATTCGCCTTCGACTTTCTCGATAGGATTGAACGCTATCGGATAATCGGGATCGGCCGGATTAAAATAAATAACGTCGTTCAGCCGTTCTTCGGGAATGAAATCCAGGACTCTGTCGGCGAATTCGCCGTGCGGGTCGATAATCGCCACGCCACGGCCGGCGCGGATGTCGCCGATGGCCATATTTTCCAGAAGGTTGGATTTTCCCTGGCCGGTTTTTCCGACTACGTACATATGGCGGCGCCGGTCATCAACTTTAATTCCAAAATGCCGCCGGGCGTTTCGGAAATTAGTTTCGCCTATTAAAGTTATTCCGTTTTGATTATCGGTATTTTCCATATTATTTAATTATAGCCTTATAAGATATTTAGCTAAAGCGGAAAACTATTCCACCGGCAAAGTTTGCGGCGGCTCGCCTTTCTTGTATTCCAGCCTTTGAATCATCGGAACTTTTCCGCCCAAAATCGGGAAATG
>CAZODS010000026.1:0-4286 GCA_964578705.1 uncultured Candidatus Saccharibacteria bacterium | reverse complement strand
GTCGTTTCAAACGCTATCTTCGCAAGCTTTTCTTCTATTTTTTCAACCACGTCTTTTTGACCGGACGTCAAAGCGGCCATTGGATTGGCGGACTTTTCACTTTTAGGCGCGGCTCCCTGGGGGACCTGGAATGGCGCCAAAGCCAAATCCTTTAAAAATATAAAAACTTTATTTATGAAAGTAGGCTTCTTTTCTTCCTTTTTGCCGATTAATTTATTGATAACTTTTTCCCCTTCTTTTTTCCAATCGTCTCCGGCCGGACGGATCAAAATCTGCAGCCAAATCCGCTGTTCGCTCTTGAGACGGGACAGAACCTCGATAACAGAGGATATCGGATCAATCCTCCGTTCCTCGACGTTTTCTTCAAAAGAAATATAAGTGCGGATAGGATAGCAGTTCGGATTTACAAAAATAAGGTCATTTCCAAACAAATCATAGGTCTTGTCGGGCAAATATTTCGGCAAACTATCCAAATAGTCTTCCGGCGCTTCAATTATTTCCGCTTCGGGATATTGCGCGTAGATGGACGACTCCATTAAATTTCGAAACTGGGCGGGCAGGCGAAGGTAAAAATGGACCGAGCCGCCAAGACTGACCAGCTCGAAAGACATCCAGCTTTGAACTTTTCCTTTAAAATACTTGTCCCGAAAATCAATGCCGGAATAAACGGCGTGGGCGGCGGCAAAAATCTGCTCCATCGCCTTGGGAGTTTTTAAGATATCTTTGGGAACTTTAATTTCCAAAAGCTGCCACTTTATGCCTTTGATGAACTGGCCGCGGCGGAAAATAAGCCAGGCGTCCAAAAAAATGTAAAAAGACAGGAAAGGAATTATTATCCACCAGGTTAGTCCCCAGATATATTCAACGTTGGCAATAATTCCGGAAACGAACGGCGGAAGGATTGGGTACATAAAAAATTAGTTTTTCTTAAGGGCGTACTTTCCGTCTTCTGAACGTTTAAAATACTTTTTGTTTTGCAGATTGATTAAAATGGTATTCGGTTTGAAAAACCTCTTTTTCTGGACTGCCGCGATGACGTCTTTGGATTTCATCGGGCCCTTTTCTTTTAATATTGATTCAATCACTTCCCGGGCCGTGCCCTCTTCGTATCCTTGCTCGCGGAGAGCGTAAATGCCCCGCCCGACAAGAACGAAGCGATCGTCTTTGATCAGCTCGTTATGGACGGTCGGCGAAAGCGCTTTTCTTTTATCGAATCCCATTTCGTTGATGGCGTCGGTAATAGCCTTAAAATGCATCGGCTCGCCTTTTTTCTTTAAAATTAAATAGGCTTTGTCGCGAATAGTCGCGGGCTTGATTTCCGGCCAAATCTTGAGGCCGAAATCGCCGAACGGGCTGGAGTGGAATTTCTTGGAGATTTTTATGTAATTCTTAATCACCTCTTCTTCGGCTTTAAGGTTACCGGAAAGCTCCTTGAAGGCTTCTTTCGTCATTAAAATTTTGCCTTTATTTTTAGAAAGATAACTCTCCGCTTTCTTTACCAAATCCAAAGCGGATTTCAGGTGCTCGGAAGTCAGGTAGTAAAAATTATTAAACTCGTCGTCGCTCTCGTGAAAGTAGAAATAAGGCAGGGCTTCGATCAAAAGGTTTATCTGAGATTTATCCAGATTGCTTATTGAAGATTTATGTTCCCTTAAAAAATCTTCCTCATGGGCGACCCCTCCGAATTTCCTTAAAAGTTCCTGGCTTTGGTATAAAATATCAAGCAATTCCGAATTGGTTTTTATGTTTTCCGCGATTATTTTTAGGGCGCTGCCTTCGATTTGGCGCACTCTTTCGCGGGTTATCTGGAAACGCTCTCCTAAGGCCGCCAAAGTCTTCGGTTCACGCAAATCCAAACCGTAGCGATTGACTATAATCTCTTTTTGCTTCTCGTTTAGCTTGTTCAGAACATTATCCAACGACGCGCTTGTGTTTTTTGCCATATTTTTATTTATGTATATATTAACTTATCCCGCTTATGTTTGTCAAGTCTTTTAATTCTAACGCCGACGTTCGCTGAATTTTTGCCAAACTTGAAGAAGCGGCGAAGCCACGAAAATAGAAGAATACGCTCCGGCTATTGTTCCGATAAGAAGCGTCAGAATAAAATACTTTAAGGTAATGGGACCAAAAATAAACAGGGCAATCAATACCAAAAACAGCGTTAAAGAAGTATTTATGGAGCGCGCCATTGTTTGGTTGACGCTATTGTTGATAACTACTCCAAAATCGCTCCGACCGCGGTCAAGCAAAAGGTTCTCCCTTATCCTGTCAAAAACAACTATCGTGTCGTGGACGGAAAAGCCCATTATAACCAGAAGCGCCACCAGGGAATTTGTGTCTATTTCAACCCCCTTAAGCTTTCCCAAAATAACCAAAAATCCGGCCGGAATGGAAACATCGTGGAACAGCGTTACAAGGGTGATAATTCCGTATTTCCAAGAACTGATTGGTCGGGAAACTTTCCGGAAGGCGAAAGCAACGTAAAGTGAAATACCGACTAAAACCAATAATATGGCAATCAGTGAATTCTGTCTTAGCTGGCCGCTTACCGAAGGACCAACCGATTGGAAGCTTTCTTCCGTAAAACTCGGATATTCACTTGAAAGCGAAGCGGAATATTGATGATGCGCGTCCTCGGAGGTCAGCGGCATCCGGACCAGGAAGGTTTGGCTTGAAGGATCGAAATTGACGATATTTTCCGAAACGCCTAATTTACTGGTGAAAAAATCCTGAATCTCGGAAACAGAAGGCGCCGGCGTGATTTTAAACTGCCAAAGAGCGCCGCCGGTAAAATCTATCCCCTCATGAAAACCAAAAACAATCATCAGAACAATCGCCGCCGCAACCAGAATGCCGCTGATCGTCAGAAATATATTTTTATGACCGATAATATTAATATTCATTTAATTATTTTTTAGGCTTGTCTTTCAAAAAAACTCTCAAAAAAGTTTCGGTTACGGTAATGGCGCTGAACATACTGATTATAACACCCAAAAGAAGGGTTAGAGCGAACCCCTGAACGAAGCTTGAAGTAAAGAAATAAAGGATGATGGCGGTTATGATGGTACTGACATTTGAATCGCGGATGGAAGGCCAGGCGCGCTTAAATCCTTCATCTATCGCCGCCGGCCGCGAAAGGCCTTTTTTAAGCTCTTCTTTTGTTCTTTCAAATATCAAAATATTCGCGTCAACGGCCATACCTATTGTTAAAATAAAACCAGCCAATCCCGACAAGCTCATCGTGACCGGAACGATTTTAAAAACCGACAAAGTAAAAATAATGTAAAAAATTAAAGCCATTACCGCGAAAACACCGAGCAGCCGGTAGTAAATAATCATAAAAACCATAACCAAAAGAGTGCCGATGATGCCGGCAAAAATCGCTTTTTTAAGAGAATCCGAACCAAGGCTCGGGCTAATTGTTTGCTGGCTGATAAGTTTTATCGGCGCCGGCAAAGCTCCCGCGTTAAAACGGGCGACAAGCGATTTTACCGTGTTGATATCAAAACTTCCGGTGATAACCGCCTTGCCGCTCGGAATCTCGCCGCTGATTCTGGGACAGCTGTCGATTTCGCTGTCGGGAATAATAAAATTATTATCAACGAAAATACAAAGAGGCTTGCCGATATTGTTTTTGGTTAAGTCGTCGAATAATTTCGCTCCTTGGTCGTTCAAATTAAAAGAAACCTGCGGCGCCTGAGTCGTTTGGTCAAAGCTAAGCTGGGCGCCAGTCAGATATTGCCCAGTCAGGCCCGTCGGAATAAAATTTACCGAACTTGTTCCGTTTTGCTGGACCAGACGAAAATCCAGGAGCGGCGTCAGGCCGATCTGGTTAATAGCTTCATTAACGTCCTTAACGCCGGCCAATTCGACGACAAGCTGGCGGGAATTTCCGCTTTGGGCGGTGTAAACCTGCGGCTCACTGACGCCGAAAAGATTAACTCTCTTCTCGATAACATCGCGAAGACCGCTCATAACAGAGTCGTAATCGCCGGCGGCAACCTTGGAAAGGTCAACTTCGTAAACCAAATGGGAGCCGCCTACCAAATCCAGACCCAGCCGCCACGGTTGAAAGCTGGCGCCGATGAATTTAGGATAAATAAAAAATCCTCCGGCAACAGCCACCAGAATAATTATTATGAAAATTAATGAAGAATATTTTTTCATTTAAATTTAGCAAAACTTAAATCCTGATTTCAATTTTGCTGTTTCGTCCCCCCAGGAGGACTCGCCCGCGACTCTTTTTCTCGCCGTCGCTCGAAAAAGGTCTGGGCACCGGCTCG
>CAZODS010000025.1:0-7494 GCA_964578705.1 uncultured Candidatus Saccharibacteria bacterium | reverse complement strand
TAATCCGCCAGCCGGCGGATGACGGCCGTGAGCAAGACGATCGAACTCATCTTTTATGACTAATCGCGTTAAAATCCCCAATTAACGGAAGCTAAAATTACCGCTGCCAGAGTAAAAAAAATCGTGAAATCGATTAAAACTTTCCGATTAGTCAGTTTTGTCTCCAAATAACTTAAGACTAAGTCAATCGTAAAAACAAAAAATAAGAAACTGAACGCCAAGCGCGAATAAAAATCTAAAGGCAGGATAAGCAAGATAATAATCATTTCGGCCGACAAGAGAGCGATCAGGAAAGAAGCTGTCTTTTTTAATGAACCGCTCGCATTAAGCCTAAGGTAATCCATCAGACTCTCAATCAATAAATATCCGAAAACAGCCATTAAAGCCGCCGCCAAAACAGCCGAACTTTCCAGAAAATGGAAATTAAGAAAATAAACGGCAAACGCGATAAAAAATAAAAATGAAAACAGGGTTTCGTAAGCGAATCGGCGGTCAATAAAAATCAAATCTTTCACCCCCAAAATCAGGGCATAAACTACCGCCAAAGCCGCGGCTATCCACCAATAAGCCGGCAAAATCGCCGCCAAAACTAAAAAAATAATAAACGAAACGGCAAATTTAAAAGGCCGGAAAAGCGGGACTAAATAAAAATAAAAAGCCGCCAAAATAAAAATCCAAAAAGGAAGATACAGCCAGACCGCTCCGACGATTATCGCTTTAGCGGCTAAAAACCAGGGAACCGCCTTTAGCGTTGATTTTAATTTTCTCGCCATCTTTTAATTCGCCCCGGATAATTTTATCCGCCAGCTGGTCAACAATTGATTTTTGGATAAGTCTCCTTAACGGCCTCGCGCCGAAATCCGCGTCAAAACCTTCTTTAGCCAGATAATTTTTGGTTCCCTCGCCGATTAACATCTGAATGCGATGGGCGTCCAGCCGCTTTTGGATTTCCTGAAGTTGAACATCGACTATTTTTTCGATGTCTTTCGGCCGCAGAGGATTGAATATTATTACATCGTCTATTCTGTTTAAAAACTCCGGCCGGAAAGTTTTTTTCAAACTGGAAGTGATTTTTTCCCGGTAATTTTCCTCCTGTTTTTTAAAAACGTCCTCTTCTTTAACATTAAAACCCAAAGAAGACATCGCTTTCAAGTATTGACTGCCGACATTAGAAGTCATAATAATGATGCTGTTTCTGAAATTGACGACCTTGCCTTTACTGTCGGTTAACCGGCCGTCGTCCAAAACCTGAAGTAAAATATTAAATACCTCCGAATGGGCTTTTTCAATTTCGTCGAAAAGAATCAGGCTATAAGGGCGGTGGCGCACCGCTTCCGTCAACTGGCCTCCTTCCTCGTGGCCGACATAACCCGGCGGCGAGCCGATAAGCCGCGCCGTCGAATGGCGTTCCATATATTCGCTCATATCTATCCTAATCATCGCTTTTTCATCGTTAAACAAAAATCCCGCCAGCGCCCTGGCCAGCTCGGTTTTTCCGACGCCAGTCGGACCGAGAAACATAAACGAACCGAACGGCCGATTGACGTCCGAAAGGCCGGAACGCGAACGCCTTAGCGCCGAAGCCACCGCCTTGATGGCCTCCTCTTGACCGACAACTCTTTTAGAAAGCACTTCTTCTATTTTTAAAAGCTTAGCCGATTCGGACTCAAGCATCCTGGAAATCGGAATTCCCGTCCAGCGCGCGACTACGGCGGCGACATCCTCGGCGTCAACGGCTTCCTTTAAAAAACTGTGAGGTTTTTTAGCTTTTGCCGAATTGCCAAAATTCCTTTTTTCAAAATTCTGGAAATCTTTATCTGATTGCGGCAGTTCGCCGTAAATTATTTCCGCCACTCTTTCGAGATTGCCGTTGCGTTCCGCCATTTCCGATTCCTTTTTAAGGTCTTCGACTTTCTGCCTTAGTTGATGAAGTTTTTCGAATTTTTCTTTTTCCGATTTCCATTTCTTGGAAAGCTCGTCATTTTCCGATTTATATTCTTTTAATTTTTCTTCAATTTCTTTTAGGCGTTTGCTTCCGTTTTTGTGATTTTCCTTGACGAGCGCCTGTTTTTCCACTTCCAGGCTGGTAATTTCGCGCCGCGCTTTCTCTATTTCTGTCGGCAGACTTTCGCCTTCCAGCCGGCGGCTAGCCGCTGCTTCGTCAATTAAGTCAACCGCCTTATCCGGCAAAAAACGGTCGGTAATATAGCGCGCCGAAAGATTGACGGCCGCCACGATAGCTTCATCGCTTATTCTGATGCCGTGATGAATCTCGTATTTTTTCTTCAATCCCCGCAAAATCGTGATACTGTCGTTAATTCCCGGCTCGTCAACCATAACCGGCTGAAAACGCCGCTCAAGAGCCGCGTCCTTTTCGATGTAGCGCTGGTATTCCTTGATAGTCGTGGCGCCGACGGCGCGAAGCTCGCCCCGCGCCAAAGCCGGTTTCAATAAATTGGAAGCGTCGATCGCGCCCTCGGCCGCTCCGGCTCCGATTAAAGTGTGGATTTCGTCTATAAATAAAATAAATTTCCCGCTTGATTTTATTTCGTTTATAAAAGCTTTAAGCCGATCTTCAAACTCGCCGCGGAATTTGGTTCCGGCGATAAGCGACCCCAGATCCAAAGAAAGCACCTGCTTGTCTTTTAAGGTTTCCGGAACGCTGCCCTCAATAATCCTTTGGGCCAACCCTTCAACGATGGCGGTTTTGCCGACGCCCGGCTCGCCTATCAAAACGGGATTATTTTTGGTGCGCCGGCTTAATACTTGAATCAGGCGTCTTAACTCCTCGTCGCGGTCAATGACCGGATCAAGTTCCCCTTTTTTGGCTTTTTCCGTTAAATTGATAGCGTACTTTTCTAAAATCTGATATTTAGTCTCCGGAGATTCGTCAGTAATCCTCGCCGAACCCCTTAATTCGGCCATAATCCTTAAAACCACTTCTTGGCGCAGACCGTATTTTTTCAAAATATTCTGGGCTTCCGACGACGCTTCTAAAATCGCCAAAAGCAGATGTTCGCAGGAAATGAATTCGTCTTTCTGATTGTGGGCAACTTTAGCCGCCTGGTCCAAAACTTTAATAAGTTCCGGCGAAAGATAAAGCTGAGCTAAGTTAGAGTAGCCCGAAACAAGGCGCGGCTGTTTTTCGAGTAAAGCGTCTATCTCGCGCCGCAGATTTTCCAGACTAATTCCCGATTTTAAAATTATCGGCTGAATCAAAGACTGGCCGTCGCTTAAAAGCGCCGCCAGTAAATGAAGAGCTTTAAGCTCGCCATGATTAAGGCTGGCAGCCAGCTCCTGGGCGTTCTGAAGCGCCTCTTGAGCTTTAATTGTAAATCTTTGAAAATTTGGCATATATTTTGACGGCTTATTATACTAAGATTTTGGACGTTCCGCAAGAGTGGCTGTTAAATTCAAGACATCCTTTCCTCGCGCTACCTTTAGATTGATACTGTCGCCCACCGAATACTGGTTGATGATGTCAACTAAAGCGTGATCGCTGTCTATTTTTTGGCCGTTGATCTCCAAAATAATATCTCCCGCCTTAAGGCCAACGGCGTCGGCAGGAGATTTCGGCTCGACCGCCGGACTACTCGTGGAGGATTCCAGCAGGGCGCCGTAATCGTAAGCCAGATTTTTGCTTTTGGCAATATCCGGATTAATCATAATATAACGGACGCCAAGATAGGGAGTTTTTATTTCGCCGGTATTTATGACGGAATTAATATCTTTTTTGGCTTGATTTATAGGAATAGCAAAGCCGATATTTTGCGCCCCTTGGACGGTCGCCACATTGATGCCGATAACCTGCCCGTCAAGATTCAAAAGCGGACCGCCGGAATTTCCCGGATTAATGGCGGCGTCGGTCTGAATGACGTTATTAATCGTTTCCGTTCCAAAATCCGAGCCGCTGGCGGTTATTTTTCTGGAAATCCCGGAAATCACTCCCGCCGAAACAGTATTGCGGAACTCGCCCAAAGCATTGCCGATAGCGATTGCCGTCTGCCCGAGTTCTAAATTACCCGAATCGCCAAGCTCAACCGTTGGCAAGCCGGTAGCGTCTATTTTTAAAACCGCCAAATCCTGAATGGGGTCCTGGGCTAAAATCTTGGCGTCAAATTTCCGCCCGTCGTTTAAAAATACCGCGTACGAAGCATTGAGGTCGGAAGCCACGTGTTTATTCGTCAAAATTAAGCCGTTTGAAGAAACAATAAATCCGCTGCCTCCGCCCGTTTCTTGAAGCTGCTTTTTGCCGCTGTTGCAGGGAACGTAAAACTGCTGGCTGTTCCCGAAAAATTGCTGAAATTCCGGCGGCAAATTGGAAAAAGGATTGTAAGGGCATTGCTCGACAACCGGAACATATTGGGAAATAACGACCGAAACAACGGCCGGCGAAGCTTTTTTAACCGCGTCAACAACCGCCTGCTGGTAATCCAGATGAGAAATGTTTATAAGAGGCGTTCCCTGCGAGCTGCCGCTTGAAGTCGCGCCTTGAGGCGCGCCGAATATATTAAAAGAAGGAATATTAAGTTTTTGGAATAAATCCGTCAGCCAGCTGGCGCCGGCGGAAGGAGCCAAAATAACGGCCCCGACGGCAATGCCAATAAGAACTCCTCCGAACACCGAAATAAAAACTTTTTTGTCTAATATTTTTTTCATTTTTTAATATTTTTTAAAAAACGACTTATTTTTCTTATTTTTATTTTATCACTAACCCGCAACCGCAACAAATTAAACCGATTTTGCGAATGTCTTTTTTATTATACGGTTGCCAGACAAAAATTGGTTCAATTGGCCCGCCTCATTTCCCTCCGGGCAATTTCTTTTTTAATAATTTCCCGCTTGTCGGATTTTTTGGCGCGGCGCGCCAGCCCCAGCTCGACTTTCACCGAATTATTTTTTGAAAACAATTTCAAAGGAATCAGACTTGAACCTTTTTCCCGGAGCCGGCCGGCAAGGTAATTTATTTCCTGGCGATTCAAAAGCAGGCGGCGGCTGCGCCGGCTGTCGTAATCTTTAGGAGTATTATTCGCCTGATAAGGCGGAATATCCATTCCGACAAGCCAAAATTCGCCGCCGCGATAAATTGCCTGCGCGCCGGCCAGATTGGCGCGGCCGCTTTTGGCGCTTTTCACCTCAAATCCTTTCAATTCCAAACCCGCCGTGAAATTTTCCAAAACGGCGTAATCAAACCTCGCTTTTCTGTTTTCCGACAAATTTGCCATATTTTTATTATAAATCTTTTTGACAATAGCGCGTAAGGCGGGCGCGGAAACGCCGAGCGCCCCGCAAGCAACATTCTAGCGCTCTTAAGAATGTTAGAATGTTGTAAGTAATAAAAAATCCCGCGATTGGGCGGGATTATATATTTTATAAAGCCTTGATTGATTTGACGCGGCACATAATGTCGTTTAGTCCAGCTATTCTCGCCGTGATGGGCGCTTTTATTATCAGGGCATTCGATACCTTTTCCGCCATCTCTTTAATTTCTTCTTCACTCGACGCGTAAGCTATTAATACAAACTTATTCTCCTTGCCTTTTAAATCAATAAAACCAGCGACTGAATATACGAACTCGACCCTATAGCGCCTCACCGATTCGCTTTTATGTATTATAGGTTTCGCTCCTTTTACCGCTTCCGACACTTTTATCTTCAGTTTCTTCATTATTTGTTTCCTCCTTTTTAATAAACTGATTAAAAATATAGCTCAAATCCTATTTATAATCAATAGAACCAAATAGCGATTAGATTTAAATTTACCCGCGCTTTCCGCCCGCCGGATGCTAAGTCTTAAATTCTATTCTTCTTACATCTCTTCCGGCTTGGAAATGCCCAGAATGTCCAAAACCTTGCCCAAAATAATCAGATAAGCCTTAACCAGCATTAAACGGCTACAAGCCAAATCCTTGTCGTCAACGCCGACTATTCTTTCTTTTTCGTAAAAATTATGGAAGGCGGCCGCCAATTCATGCGCGTAAACCGCCAGGCGATTAACCTGATAATCGAAAGAAATTTTTTCGGCAATATCGGGAAACTCAATCATCTTTTTAATAAGATTAAAATCGGCCGGTTCGCTCAAAAGCCGGAAATTAAATTTTCCCCTAATCGCGCCGGCTTTTTGAATTATTTTTTTGGCGCGGACGTAAGCGTATTGAACGTAATAAACCGGATTCTTAACCGACCGCTCTTTGGCAAGCGCCAAATCAAAATCCAGATGAGTGCTTAGCGAAGTCATCAAAAAGAAAAACCTGGCCGCGTCAACGCCGACTTCATTTATTAAGTCGTTAAAAGTCGCGAATTCGCCTTTGCGTTTGGACATTTTGACTTCCTCGCCGCCGGAAACCAACCTGACGGTTTGGGTAATCAAGACTTCGGATTTTTTAAGGCCGATGATTTTCGCGGCCGCCTGAATTCTTTTGACGTAACCATAATGGTCGGGCCCCAAAATGTTTATTTTTTTGGAAAAGCCCCGCTGTTTGCTTTCCAGGTAATGGGCGGCGTCGGCTAAAAAGTAGGTCGGGAATTTGTCGCCGGTTATTAAAACCCGGTCCTTGTCATCGCCAAATTTGGTGGTTTTCAGCCAAGTCGCGCCTTCCTTTTCGTAAACGAAACCGGATTTTTTAAAAATTTTCAAAACTTTTTCAATCAGCCCTTTTTTATGGATTTCCCTTTTTTCGGAAGTGAAGCGGCTGAATTTTATGTTCGCGGCAGCCAGCGCTTTTTTTATTTCTTTTAAAAATTCCGCCGCCGCTTTTTCGCCAATAGCCATCGGCTTGGCCGCGTTTTTTTTAACAAATGATTCGTTGCGGCCGGCCCATTCCCTTAAATATTCGCCGCGGTAAAAATTTTCCTCGCTAGGAATAAGCCCCAAAAAAGCCAGGGCCGATTTTCCCAGAGTCAAAATCTGGTTTCCCGTGTCGTTCACGTAATATTCTCGCTCGACGGAGCATCCGGAAAATTCCAAAACTCTCGCCAAAACGTCTCCCCAAAAACCGCCCCGACCGTTGGCTAAAGTCAATGGTCCGGTCGGATTGGCGGAAACAAATTCCAGCTGAATTTTTTCTTTTTTCCCCGCTCCCCTGCCGTAATTTCTTTTTCCGCCCGGGGCGAATCCGCCTCTGGAAGAGAGAATTTCGCTAAATTCTTTTTCCAAGGCTTCGGGAGAAATAAAAAAATTAAGAAAGCCCGGCCTCGCGATTTCGATTTTTAAGAAAAACCCTCTAGGCGCTGATTTTAAAATTTTCGCTTTCAATTCTTCGGCGACAACCAAAGAGCCTCCTTTCTTTTGGGCGGCGATTTTCAGGGCGACATTAGTTGAGTAATCGCCGAAATCGGCGCGGGGCGATTTCAGAACCTCAAAATCGGTTTCTGCGCCGGCGTGTTTTAGGATAATTTTCCTGATTTTTTCCCGCATAATTATTTCATTAATTTTAACAAAAATAATACCGAGCTGCGAATTTAGAATTCAGCGAATAAAATTTAGGAAATGCGA
>CAZODS010000024.1:4269-8073 GCA_964578705.1 uncultured Candidatus Saccharibacteria bacterium | reverse complement strand
TGCCGCGTTCTAAATTATAACTTTTTTTGTTATCTCCTTGAATACTTTCGGTTCGTGCTCGGCCAGGTCAGCTAAGATTTTTCTGTCCAATCTGACATTTGCTTTTTTAAGCTGGTTTATAAAAGTAGAATATTTTAGGCCTTCTTGGCGCAGGGCAGCATTTATTTTGGTATTCCAAAGCGCTCGGTAAACACGCTTCTTTTCCTTCCGTCCCCTGAAAGAGCGGCTTAAGGCGTGGAGCAGGGCTTCTTTGGCGGCCCGTTCTTTGGATTTGCGCCCCCAGCGAAAACCCTTGGTAAGCTTCAAAATCTTCCTTCTTTTTTTGTTGGCGATAGTGCCTCTTTTTACTCTGGTCATAATAAAATTTTATAAATGGGTTTTAAACGGAATGGTTTTTCTTTTGCTCCGGCGCAGTTTTTTTGATTTGCTCATCCTGAAATGGTCGACGCCCATCGGCCGGCGCATTATTTTGCCATTTTTGGTTATTCTTATTCTTTTGGTGAAGCTTTTGCTTTGTTTGGTTTTCATTTTTTGTATTTTTTACAACATTCGCGCCGAAGCGTTTTTTAAACTTTCCTGATTTGGACTTTCAGTTCCGGGCTTTTGGCTTTTTCTTCGCTTAAGACTTTATATTGAAGAGTAATCATTTTTAAAAATTCCGCAAGTTTTTGCCGCGCCCAATCTTTATTCCTTTTTTCCCGGCCTCTTAATCGCATCCTTATTTCCACGGCGCTGCCTTCTTCTAAAAATTTTTCTATCTGCCGGGATTTAACCAAAAGGTCGTTCTGGGCGGTTTTCGGCCCTATCCAGATTTGTTTCATCTCGGCGCTTTTCTGGGCGAGCCGCTGTTTTTTTATTTCCTTTTCCCTTTGGTATCGGAATTTATCGAAGGCAATCAGTTTGGCGACCGGCGGATTTGCCGTCGGAGCTATTTCTATCAGGTCGATTCCTTTTTCTTTTGCCAGCGCGAGCGCCTGGTCGCGGCCAATAACGCCGAGATTCTCTCCGGTTTCGCCTATCACGCGCAGCTCTTTTGCCGTTATTTGATTATTTATTTTTGGTTGGTCTATGTTAGTTTATTTTTATGATTAGCGTCGCTTATAGATATTATGATAAATGATACTTATAAATAATCAACTTTCTAAACGAAAATTATAGAACTTATCCCGCCACTCCCGCGCGTAATCAACGCCGATTCTTTTTCCGGCTACTATTTGGCCGGTTTTTATTTTGACGCCCCGATCTTCAAACCAGAGGCCGGTTTTCTTGGTTGCCGGTTGGGAATTGAATTTTTTGGTTATTTCCAGGCGCTTTGCGATTTTTCCGGGACCATTCAGCTTTTCTTTTTTGGCGCCGGTTATTTCGCCGGCGCGGATTAAAACGGCCGCCGGATAATTTTTTGGGCCGGTAACAATATTGGCCATGTAATGCATTCCGTAAACAAGATAAATATAAAAATGGCCCGCTTCGCCGAACATCGGCTCGGTTCTTTTGGTTTTACCGCGGCTGGCATGCGACGCCTTGTCCAGCGGACCGTCATAAGCTTCGGTTTCGGTTATCATTAAGGCGACTTCCCGCCGTCCCTTTTTGGCGATTAAAAATTTCCCCAAAAGCTCTTTGGCCACTTTCAGGGTCGGCCGGTCAAAAAATTTTTGTTTCAAAACATTATTCATCCGCTATTATCATAATCCTTTTATAAAAAGATTAAACTTCGCGTATTGACAAACCCGATTTTTTAAAATAAAATATCTTCAATTAAATATTATTAATAATTACCCTAGGCGGCTCTTCGGTCATATATAGGAGCGGCCAAAAGGGATTTTTTGTTTGTCCGCCTGAATTTTCCGGAAGAAAAATAGCGAAGGCAGAGCGTATCCTAAAATTAAAAAATAAAATGCCCATATTTAAATTAAAATCTTCATATAAACCGCAGGGCGATCAGCCTCAAGCGATTAAAAAATTAGTTGATGGCGTTAAGAGCGGCGACCGCTTTCAGACTCTTTTGGGAGTGACGGGAAGCGGAAAAACTTTCACGATGGCAAACGTCATTAGTCGCTTTAATAAGCCGGTTCTGGTTTTGGCGCCGAACAAAACTTTGGCGGCCCAGCTTTACCGCGAATACAAGAATTTTTTTCCGGAAAATTCCGTTAATTATTTCGTTTCTTATTACGATTATTACCAGCCGGAAGCTTATCTCGCGCCGACCGACACTTACATCGAAAAAGAGGCGATGATAAACGAAGAAATTGACCGCTTGCGCCACCAGGCAACCAGCGCGCTGGCAAGCCGCAAAGACGTCATCGTGGTCGCTTCGGTTTCCTGTATTTATAATCTCGGCTTGCCGGTTAACTACGCCGTAGCGGCGCTGCGGCTGGAGCTTGAAAAGCCGATGGTTCGGGGCGATTTAACGAGACAGCTCGTCAAAATCCAGTTCGAAAGGACGAACGGGATTTTAAAGAGAGGGTTTTTCCGCGTCCGCGGCGACGTTATCGAATTAATGCCCGCCTCCGGCGAAGTTATTTACCGGATTGAGCTTGCCGGCCAAAAAATAAAAGAAATTTTTGTCCTGGACCGGCTTAGCCAAAAAATAATCGAGAAGCCGAAAGAAATAATCATTTTTCCTCCGAAGCATTTTATTTCCGATAAGCCGCAAATTAAGGAAGCGATTAAGGAAATAAAAAAAGAGCTAAGCGAAAGGCTTCAGTATTTCGAAAAAAACGGATTATATATTGAGGCGGAGCGCCTCAAGAGACGGACTTTATACGACGCGGAAATGCTGGAAAGCATCGGTTATTGCCATGGCATAGAAAATTATTCCAGGCATCTGACCGGCAAACTTGCCGGCGAAGCGCCGGACACTTTACTCGCTTACTTTTCTTCCTGGCGCGGATTTACGCCGACCGAACGCGGACAAACGCGGACTAAACAAAAAATGTTTGGGAAAGAAAAATTTGCGACCGGCCAAAACGAGGAAATTCCCGATTTTTTGACTATCATTGACGAGTCGCATTTAAGCGTGCCGCAAATAAGAGGAATGTACGAAGGCGATAGAAGCCGGAAGGAAAGTTTGATTCAATATGGCTGGCGTTTGCCGTCGGCTTTGGATAACCGACCGCTAAAATTCGAAGAGTTCGAAAAAAGGATCGGCCAGGTTATTTTTACTTCGGCCACGCCGGGCGCCTTTGAGCTTGGCCGTTCCACGCAAATCGCGGCGCAGATAATCAGGCCGACGGGCTTAATAGACCCGCCCGTCGAAATTCGGCCGGTTTTCAGCGTCAAAAGCAGGGGGCAAATAGAGGATTTGATGGAAGAAATAAAAAAGACGGCCGCCGGAGGCGGCAGGGTGATAGTTAACGCGCTCACCAAAAAAATGGCCGAAGATCTGGCGGATTTCCTTTCAAAAAAAGGATTCAAGGCGAATTTTATGCATTCCGACACCAAAACTTTAGACCGGACCGAAATACTTACCGATTTCCGGAAAAATAAATTCAATGTTTTGGTCGGGGTTAATCTGTTAAGAGAAGGGCTTGATTTGCCGGAGGTGGAACTGGTGGCGATTTTGGACGCGGACAGGGAAGGATTTTTGAGGAGCGAAACTTCGCTGATGCAGACGATGGGCAGGACCGCCAGAAACGTAAAAGGGAAAGTAATTATTTACGCCGATAAAATTACCGATTCGATAAAGAAAAGCGTGTTTGAAGTCGAGAGGCGGAGAAAAATTCAGATGGCTTACAACAAAAAATACGGCATTAAGCCGGAGTCGATAAAAAAGAACATCGAAAAATTCATCGATATAAGCGGCGA
>CAZODS010000024.1:0-4169 GCA_964578705.1 uncultured Candidatus Saccharibacteria bacterium | reverse complement strand
AAAATGGAAGAAAAAATAATCATCAAGGGCGCCCGCGCCCACAATTTAAAAAACATCAGCCTGGAAATACCAAAAAATAAAATAGTGGTATTTACCGGCGTTTCGGGAAGCGGCAAGTCTTCGCTGGCTTTTGATACGATTTTCGCCGAAGGCCAACGCAGATACATCGAATCACTTTCGCCTTACGCGAGGCAATTTTTAGGGCAGATGGAACGCGCCGAAGTGGACGAAATAAAAGGCTTGTCGCCGGCTATCGCCATCAACCAGAAAGCGCTTTCCCATAATCCGCGCTCGACCGTCGGCACCCTGACCGAAATTTACGATTATTTGAGAGTTTTGTTCGCCCGCCTGGGAAAAGTTTATTGCCCGGTTTGCGGTTCGAAAATCGAAAAACTTTCCGTCGAAGAGATGGTTGATATTATTGAGGCGAAATCAAAAGAGCTTTCGGTCGGAGGAGAAAAGCGCGAAACAGCGATAATTTTGGCGCCGGTGGTTCAAGGACGAAAAGGAGAGTATTACCAGCTTCTTTACGATTATCTCAAATTGGGATATTCCGAGGCGCGGGTTGACGGAAAAATTCATTCGCTTCACGGGAAAATCGAGCTTTCGAGATACAAAAACCACAGCATCGAAATAGTCATAGATAAATTGCTCGTCGGCGACGAAAGCCGCCTGTTTGAGGCGGTTGAAAACGCCGTCGGGTTCAGCCGGGGGCTGGTTGCGGTCGTTTTCCCGGCGGCCAAGAAATCAAAATCAGCGGAGATGACTCTTTCTTCAAAGTGGACCTGCCATAAAGACGATTTTACTTTTCCGGAAGTCGAGCCGAGGCTGTTTTCTTTTAACAGTCCGTTCGGCGCCTGTTCTTCCTGTTCGGGGTTGGGGAAAATAGACCCTTTTTCAAATGAACTTTGTCCCGACTGTCGCGGTAAAAGATTAAAACCAGAAGCTTTATCGGTCAAAATAAACGGCGAAAATATTTACGAAGTTTCTTCGATGACTATCGAGAAGGCTTACGAGTTTTTCGGCGATTACGAAAGCAAATTAACGGCGCGGGAAAAATTAATAGCCGAAACCGTTATTAAGGAAATCAAAGACCGCTTGAGATTTTTGCTGGAAGTCGGGCTGGATTATCTGAATTTAACTAGGGAGGCGGGAACGCTTTCCGGCGGCGAGGCGCAAAGAATAAGGCTGTCTTCTCAAATCGGCTCGCATCTTTCAAACACTTTATACGTTTTGGACGAACCGACCATCGGGCTTCACGAGCGCGACACCGACCGGCTTATTAAAACTTTAAAATCAATCCGCGACAGCCATAACACGGTGGTTGTCGTTGAGCATGACGAACGGAGTATTTTAGAGTCCGATTACTTGGTTGATTTGGGGCCGTTGGCGGGCAAGCAGGGAGGAGAAGTGACGGCCGCCGGTCCGACAAAAGAACTTTTAAAAAATAATTCCAATCGCGACTCGCTGACTTTGGATTATCTGGCCGGTCGGGAAAAAATCGAAAATCCCGATTACCGCCGGACCAAACTGACGGAAAAAATAAATATAATCGGCGCGCGGGCGAATAATCTGAAAAATATCAATCTGGAAATTCCGCTCCGCAAGCTGGTGGCGATTACCGGCGTTTCCGGAAGCGGCAAATCTTCCCTGGTTCACGATGTTTTATACAGCAATCTGGCTAAAATCAAAGCCCGCGCCAATATGCCGCTCGAAAAAGCGAGCAAAATTTCGGGTTCTGAATATATCGACCAGGTTGAGATAATCAACCAGTCGCCGATCGGCCGGACGCCGCGTTCCAACCCGGCGACTTACACGGGTATTTTCACTCCTATCAGGGAATTTTTCGCCGAGCTTCCGGAGGCGCGGGAAAAGGGCTATTCAGCCTCAAGATTCTCATTTAACGTTTCCGGTGGTCGCTGCGAAGCCTGCGAAGGCGCCGGATTCAATCTGATAGAAATGCATTTCCTGCCGCCGGTTTTGGCGCCTTGCGAGGTTTGTAACGGTAAAAGGTTTAACAGGGAGACTTTGCAGATAAAATATAAAAATAAAAATATCGCCGAGATTCTGGAGATGACCGTCGACGAAGCGGAAGAGTTTTTCGAAAATATTTACCAAATCACCGATAAAACCAAAGTCTTGCGGGAAGTCGGCCTGGGCTACCTCCAGCTCGGCCAAAGCGCGACGACGCTTTCCGGCGGCGAAGCGCAAAGGATTAAACTCGGCCGCGAACTCACTCAGCCGCTCGGCAAGAAAGTTCTTTACCTTTTGGATGAGCCGACGGTCGGTCTTCATTATCACGATATAAAAATGCTTCTGAAAGTTTTGAATAAGCTGGTTGAAAAAGGAAACAGCGTGGTTGTTATCGAGCATAATATGCACGTCATCAAATCCGCCGATTACGTTATTGATTTGGGGCCTGAAGGCGGCGAGCGGGGCGGCCGGGTAGTGGCCGCCGGAACTCCGGAGGAAGTGGCGCGCAGCGAACATTCATATACCGGAAAATACCTGAAAAGATATTTATCCCGTTAAAAAATTAATTATGATTAATCTGAAAGAACGGGCGCGAAAATTTCCTTTGAATCCCGGAGTTTATCTTTTTCTCGGTAAGCGGGGCGAAGTTTTATATGTTGGCCGGACGATTTCGCTTAAAAAAAGAATTCTGAATTATTTCAGAGACGACATTGATTCCCGGATTAAAGAAATGGTCGATCGGGCGGCGCGATTGAAATATTTTAAAACTCAAAACCTGCTTGAAGCGATAGTCCTGGAAGCCAATCTGATAAAAAAATACTGGCCGAAATACAACATTAAAGACCGCGACAACCGTTCTTTTATTTACATCGTTATTCCAAAGGAGGATTACCCGAGGCCATTAATTATCCGCGGCCGGGAAATAGAAAAGTTTTATCCAACCGGAAAAAATAGGGGAGCGAAAATTTTCGGTCCCTATCAAAGTTTGGCGCTGGTCAAATCGGCGTTAAGGATAATCAGGCGGATTTTTCCCTACGGAAACTGCCGGCCGCTTGGCGGCAAGGCGTGTTTTGATTATCAAATCGGCTTGTGTCCGGGCGCCTGTATCGGCGTTGTTTCGAAAGAGGATTATCAAAAAAACATTAAAAATATCGAATTGCTTTTGGGCGGCAAGAATAAAACGCTCCTGAATAAATTAAAAAAAGAAAATCCGGAAAAAGCCAAAAGTCTGGCGCATATTTCTGACGCGGCTTTAATCGCCAGCGAAAATTTTTTGCCCATAGGCGGTTTCAGCCGGATTGAGGGATACGACATTTCTCATCTGGCCGGAAAGGAGACTTACGGTTCAATGGTTGTTTTTATAAACGGCGAAGCGTCTAAAAAAGATTACCGCCTGTTTAAAATAAAAAATGCTTTCCCTAACGACGACTTAAGGGCTCTGGAAGAAGTCGTTTTAAGAAGGCTGAATCACGGCGAATGGGCACTCCCGGATTTAATGCTTATTGACGGCGGCAAGCCGCAGATAGGTTTTATTTCCAAGTCTTTAAAGGCCGCCGGGCGAGGCATCGCGTTGGTGGGAATTTCCAAATACCAAAACGACAAGCTGATTTTTCCTTCCGGAGCCAAAAAAAATTTCAAAGAACTGGCGGCGGGAGCTAAAGAGACGCTGATAAAAGTCCGAAACGAAGCTCATCGGTTCGCAATTTTAGCCAGCCGGAGAGCGAGGAGAGTCTTGATCGCCCGGAAGAGGTAATAAAAAGCCCCGGTATTATCCGGGGCTTTGGTTGAGCGTTAATTAAAGCGCTGCTTGATAAATGACAGCCTTATACAGTTCGTTTATCATCGGTATCAGTTCGCTGTTTGAGAGTTTTTCAATGGAGTAGCTCCATCCTTTTTCGTCGACGAACTTGATGGCGCGCCACTTGAGATCGGGCTCGCAGGCGACAATGATTTCTTTCGGTACGCGTGAAACAATCTGGTCTTTACGCTTATTTATAAGCACTCCTTTCGGCCGCGCGTGGAATGTGTAGTATTCCGGCCCTTCCACCCACTGAATTTTCAGGTCGTTCGTCAGGTCGATTAGAACTTCCAGATCTTCCTCTTTGACTTCGTGGTTTTCGAAAAATTTAAATTCCATACTTTACCTCCTTTTAATTTGCTGATTGTATTATAATTGATTGATTTGAAATGTCAAG
>CAZODS010000023.1:4625-8093 GCA_964578705.1 uncultured Candidatus Saccharibacteria bacterium | reverse complement strand
TCCCTCTTTAAAATCAAAACCGGATAAATGCTTAAAAGCGCGAAAAGCAGGCTTAAAATAAGCGGCCCGATAATAAATCCCGTCGGTCCGAAAATAACCAGCCCGCCCAAAACGCTTAACAAAATTAGAAAAGGATTTATTTTGGCTTTCTGCTTGATAAGATAAGGAAAATAAAATCCCACGGCGTTTCCGACAGCGATTCCCCACAAAACCAGCCCCATTGCCGGAAAGGCGCTCCCGACTATCAGCAAATAAGCGGCCGCCGGCGCCATAACAAGATAAATTCCTATCAAGGGAATCAAGGCGGCAATAACGCTGACCGCTCCCCAAAAAGCGGCTTGCGGCACGCCAAAAATAAAAAATCCCAGTCCCAGCAAAATACCCTGTAGTATAGCCGTGATAAGCGACCCCCGGATTACCGAGCTAGCCATCAAATGAAGCTTGCTGAAAATCATTTCCGCGTCTTTGGAAGAAAAAGGAATTATCGCCACCAAATACCGCTTTAATTTATCGCCGTCTTTTAAGAGATAATAAAAAGCGAAAAGGCTTAAAAAGAAAGTAAGGAAAACGTTAACCAGACCAGATATTATCAGGCCGATGTTTTGGACAGACCAGGAAATCGTCTGCCTGGCATAACCGTTTAAATCGAAAGAAAAATCAGGGACTAATTTTTGGAAAGACGACTGGAGCGACGACGATATTTTCTCCAAAAATATGCCGTTGGAATTTACGACTGAAATATAGATTTGCTTAGCCTCGCCGAAAATTTGGAAACCAAAAAATATCAGAGGGACTATAATAACGGCGCAAACCAAGACGATAACCGAAAAAGCGGCTAAAATTTTGGATTGTCGGAAAACCTTAACGAGTTTTTCGTAAAGCGGCCTGAAAATAATAAAAAAAGTCAGAGCCAGAACAATGGCGTTTAAAAACGGCAAATATATAAAAAAGGCGGCCAGCATAACAATTAAAAGCAAGGCGATAAAAAAGGACGTTTCAAGCTTTTTTGAATCCATAACTTAATTTTACAACCTAACAAGAAATGCCGCCACTAAACCGATAATTATTTTCCTTCGCGGCGGAATTTTTTCCTTTCGACTTCAGTCAAAAGCATTTTTCTTATTCTGACGCTTTTGGGCGTCGCCTCAACCAGCTCGTCGTCGCCGATGTAATCCAGCGCGTCCTCCAGCGAAAGTTTCAGCGGGACTTCAAGCTTGGCGCCAAGCCCTTCATTTTTCGCCCTGAAGTTGGTCAGCTCGCGTGTCCGGCAAACATTGACGTAAACATCGCCGGCTTTGGCATTCTGGCCGACAACCATTCCCTCGTAAACCGCCACTCCCGCGTCCAAAAAAAGCTTTCCCCGCTCCTGGGCAAATACCAGACCGTAATTGTTGGTCGCGCCGGTTTCAGTTGAAACAATCGAGCCATGAGCTTCGGATCGCAAATCGCCTTTATATTCTTCGTAGCCCAAAAACAGGCTATTCATTATTCCGGTTCCCTTGGTGCCGGTGAGAAATTCGTTTCTTATACCTATTAATCCCCTTGTGGGAACGGCAAAGTCCATAAAATTTATTCCCCTGTCGGCGCGCATATCTTTCATCACCCCCAAACGCTTGCCCATCATTTCGATCACCGCGCCCGCATAGGCTTCGGGAACCTCAATCGAAACCAGCTCTATCGGCTCCAATTTTTTGCCGTCCTTTTCTTTAAAAATAACCTGCGGCTTGGAGACCTCCAGCTCGTAACCCTCGCGGCGCATTTTCTCGATAAGAATCGCCAAATGAAGTTCGCCGCGTCCGGAGACAACCCAGTGGTCGGCCAAATCGGTGGGCGCAACCGACAGCGCCACGTCTGTTTCGAGTTCATGCCCGATCCGCTCCTTAAGATTTCGTGAAGTCGTGTACTCTCCTTCTTTTCCAACGAACGGCGAAGTGTTGACTCCGAAAGTCATTTTAATGGTCGGCTCGTCAATATGGATTACCGGTAAAGCGACCGGATTTTGAACGTCGGCTATTGTTTCGCCGATGGAGATATCGGCTATTCCCGCCACCGCGACAATATCGCCGGCGTAAGCCTCGGCGGCGTCAATCCGATTCAGGCCGTCAAAAAGCATTACCGCGCTGATTTGCGCCCTTTTGTTTTCGCCTTCGCGATTTATATGGGCGACCGCCATTCCTTTTTTAAGAATTCCCGAATAAAGCCGGCCGATGGCGATTTTTCCTTTGTAATTGTCGTAAGCCAGATTTACCGTCAGCATCTGGAGCGGCGCGCTTTCGTTTATTTTTGGCGCGGGAATATATCTGATAATTTCCTCAAAAAGAGGCTGGATGCCGTTCATTGAATTCAGTTCCGGCTTGAGTCCGGCTTTGCCCTGAACGGCCGACGCGTAAATTACCGGAAACTCTATCTGCTCTTCGTTGGCGCCCAATTCAATAAAAAGATCATAAGCGGCGCTCAAAGCGAAATCAGGACGCGCGTCCGGCTTGTCTATTTTGTTGATGACGACGATTATTTTGTGGCCCGCCTCAATGGCTTTTCTTAAAACGAATTTAGTCTGGGGCATCGGACCTTCCTTCGCGTCAATCAAGAGAAGCGCGCCGTCAACCATCCTCATAATCCGCTCCACTTCGCCGCCGAAATCGGCATGTCCCGGCGTATCAACTATGTTTATTTTTATATTCTTATATTTTATCGAAGCGTTCTTGGAAAAAATCGTAATGCCGCGCTCCCTTTCGAGCTCGTTGGAATCCATTATCAGCTCATTGGCGCCGTCGGCTTTTAATTTGAAATTTTCCGATTGCTTTAATAAGGCGTCAACGAGAGTCGTTTTGCCGTGGTCAACGTGCGCTATTATCGCTATATTTCTTAAATCCATAATAAATTTTGCCGAAAGAATCGTCTCCGGCGGATAAATCAGAAAGAATCGTTAATGGAAATATTGTATAATAAATAAGAAAGAATTTCAATAATATTTGCGTTTTTCAAAAAACCGGTTTATATTTAGAAAAGAAAATTAATGTTTAAAAAAGGGGAAAGAATGAGATTATTTATAGTTTTTGAAGGAGTGGAAGGCTCCGGCAAGACGCTGCAAAGCCGGATGATCGGCGACCACTTAAGAGAAAAAGGCTATGGCGTTTTTTCGACTAAAGAGCCGGGCGGAGACGATTCAATCTGCCGCGACATCAGAACCCTCCTGCTGAATCCAGATTATAAAAACAAGATGTCCTACAGAGCGGAGCTTTTGCTTTTTGAAGCCGACAGAGCCCAGCACGCCGATCGCGTAATTATTCCGCAACTTGAAAGCGGCAACATAGTCATATGCGACCGCTTCGACGCGGCCACCTACGCTTACCAAGTTTGCGCGAGAAAGGTCTGCCCGGCCAAGGAATTTGAGGCGTTAAATAAATTCGCCAAAGGAAAAATATCGCCGGATTTCACTTTCTGGTGCGATTTAGACCCGGCCATAGG
>CAZODS010000023.1:0-4525 GCA_964578705.1 uncultured Candidatus Saccharibacteria bacterium | reverse complement strand
TGAAGATTAAATTTAAAATATAAATTTGTCCCGCCTTTCAATCGGCGGGATTTTTATCTTCGCCAAATGGATAAAACAAAATTAAGGATATTAATATTGAGGTTCTCCGTCGCTTTTGTTATTGTCTGGTTCGGGGTCCACGAAATTCTCGCTCCGCAGGATTGGATTATATTTGTCCCGAGTTTTTTCGGCGGCGGCAAGCTTGCCGAAAATCTCGTATTAATTCACGGCTCGCTGTTTTGTATTTTCGGCGCCGCTTTGGTTTTTAATTTTCACCGCAAAATCGCCGCCTTATTTGTTTCTCTGATGATTCTTCAAATTATAATAAATTTTTTATTCCAAACCGGTCTTTCCGACATCGTTGTCCGCGACATCGGCATTGCCGGCTTGGCTTTCTCGCTGGTGTTTTGATAAAAAATCCCCGGCGCGAAGCCGGGGATGAATTGTTTTAATAAACTTGAGCAACTAAGAAGAAACTCCGTACTTGCCGTTTTTCCAAAGATACGGAACGACCGCGCCGGTTGAGGGGGGCGTATAGCCTTTTTTGGCGCCATACGTGTTGAAGTACTCGTAGAAAGCCGGCGCTATGATGACATACACGAGTCGCTTGCCGACCGTCATCTTGTTTCCTTCAACCCTTACATCAAACTGATTCTGCGGACTCTGGTCGGAAGAGTGGACGTGCCCCATAACGATAAAATGAGCATCTTTGATGAACTGAAGCGGCTTAGAGGCGGCGTTTATCTTGGAACCCGGAGTTGTCGCGCCGCTGGCTCCGTGCTGCACGAAAAAGTTAAACTTGTGTTTCTCGTACTCGATTGTCGCGCTGATGGGAAATTGCGAATATCTTTCCGCGGCATTTCCGCCCAGCGACATCAACACCCATTCCAAAGGATCGATATTAACCCTTTTTATCACGCGCTCTTCGTGATTACCCGGAAGAGACCATAAGATTTTATCTTGAATCGGAGCAAGGCGCTCTTTTAGATAAATCATCTGCTCCCGCGGCGGCATAGTTTGTTCGAACACGCCGGATGGAGAGTCGGGCAGGGCCATTTCGTCGGTGTCTCCGTTAACGAAGCAAAGCACCTGTTCTTCGGCGATATACTTGATAAACGAATCGAATTTTTCCTTTTTAAAACCCCGGGCGCCAACGTGAATATCGCTAAGCGGAATAATTTTCAATTCGCCTCCGGTTTTCAACGTCGGCAGAACTTTAATGTAGATAAACGACTGGTCGGGAAAAAACGCGTACTCAAAATACTTCGTTTTTCCTTTTATCGGCTCTTTCATATCACTGCCTCCTCTTCGTTTTTAATCGCTCCCGAATAAACGTGAATATCGCCGGATTTTCCGTAAAACGCTATGTTGATTTGACCATCAAACGGGGGCGGGTTGCCTTTGGCGGCGTCATCGCTGCCAAAATACTTTCTGAACGTCGGAAGGGATATAAGATAAACCTTCTTTATGTCCAATCCCTGTCCGTCCGGCCTGAAGCTGAGTATCTCCGGTTTTTCTATGTGGGAAGCCTTAAGGTTCGCCATACTGTAAACGTCGGCGTCAAATGACGTTATCAGCCGGTAGATTGCGTTTACTTTCGCGCCGGTTATAATCGCTCCGCTTTTTCCGTGGATGGCAAAAATTTTCAGCAGATGAGGAGAGTTCTCAAACTTAATCGCCGTATGAGCCTGGTCCAGAAAATGGGTTATCCTGCCACTAAACATTTTCTGCAGGGGATCGAATCCGCCCTCTTCAAGATTTTTGGACTTTTTAATCTTTTGGAATTTTTTTTCATTAGGACCGGAAACCGTAAACAATATTTTTTCGAACATCGGCTCCAGAAGCTTCTCCAGCTCTTTTACTTTGAGCTTAAGATCGCCGGCGGCGATTTTATCGGAAAATATATTCCCCGATAAATAAGAAAAAACGTGCTCGTCCCTGCTTACCCATCTGACTATCTTTTTCAACCTTTCGACGTCGCAAAGCCCTTCTCCCCAATAGACATCCGCAATGGGAACAATTCTTATCTTTTCCCAGTTTTTCGGAGAAAAAACAATCAGCCTGCCGGGCGCAAAGAACCCTCCGTTTTCGTCATAAGCTTCAAGCGTTTTAAACGCCCTGCTTTTGACGGCGGACTCAATATCGAAAGGCGAGATTTTCTCGAAGTATATCTTGCTTCCGGAACGGCGTATTTTGTATTCTCCGGCCGCCTTGGCTTCCTTTATTAGCTCTCTGATCTTTTCTGTTTTCCCAAACTCTTTCTTGAGCTCTTCTCCTGTTTTTGGTCTTGAGGCAAACTCCAAAAATCTCTTCAGCTCGTCTTTTTTCTCGTCCTTCTTTTTCTTCATAGTTACTCCTTTTTAAACTTTAAATTTCCTAATTACATATTGGGGCAAGAATAAAAATAAGTCAACCAAGCGCGAAATTGGCGCGGAAAGCGCCCCCCGAACGAATTAAAATAAAAATAAAAACAGCAATGAGCGCCAAAGCGCTCATTTTTATTTCCGCGTCCGCGCGACGCGGAATTTATTTTGATTTCATTTCCTGTCCGTCCCAGTAAAAATTCGGGGATAAAACAATAATACGAGCGGAACTTCTGGCGGATTTTAACCAGTCATCAAATTTTTGGCCGTTCAAAAACAGCCGGCCGGTTAAAATATCCTTTTCGGCTTCGGGAACGAAAACTTCCTGCTTAAAAATAGAATAGTCAACGCCGTAAATTTTTTCCACATTGCTTTCCAGGCTCTGATTTTCGTTTATGTCTTTGAGCTTATTATTTAAAACCAAATTAAAATTTCCGCCGAGCTCTTTTTTCAGTTCGTTCTCAATTAAAATATTATCAACCAACTGGTTAAAAATAGACGCCTGAAAATCGGCGGTGTTAAAAGTGGAGGTCGAATTATAGAATTTGGCGGCCTTCTGGTAATAATTATAAGCCGCCTCATAATTAATCCGAAAACGGTGGGCGGTTATCAGGCTGCCGTCGGCAATGGCAATCGGATAGTAGCCGGCGCTTATTAGGGTGGCCAAAATAATCGCGCCAAACACGGCAACAAGAATAATTTTTAGCGGTTTTGATAATTTGATATTTTTCATTTTTTAACGTGGAACGATAATTATCGTTTTTTCGCCGGCTTGGCGGTAATTAAAGCGGTTCCTTATCTCTTTCGCGAAATTAGCCGGATTCAAATAATAATCAAGGTCGGATTTCAGGCTTGCCAGATTAGAAGTAGAACTTGCCAGTTCTTCCTGATAGCTTTTTAGCTGTTGGTAAGCGTCGTTTCTCTTGAGCCAAAAAGAGATTGCTTGGAATCCCAAAAAAATTAAAAGGATGGCTAAAATCGCCGGCATCAAAACTTTCACATTATTAAGAATAAGAAAATTAAGACTAAAAGACAATCCGCCCGGCGGACCAAAAAACCGCTTCCTCACAAAGCGGTTTTTGGTTAAGGCGCCAAATTTTCGCGCCTACGATGGCAAATTTTTTACCTTTGTCCTTCAACGTGCTCCTTGAATCTGCCGATCAAGTGAGCGGCGTAATCTCTTCCGCCAAGACCGAAAGCCAAACCGCCAGCCAGAGCAATCATCGCCACGAACGCCGTAACGACGGCGTTAATGAGAGAAGTCGCGACTTCGAGTTGATTCAAAGCCGCCACTAAACCGAAAACAATGAAAGCGTACCAGGTGACAGTCGACAAGAAATCGGCCCCATGCAATTTCGAGCTCATTACGGAAGCCTTTACCGCTTTTCTGGTAAAGTTACCAGCAACTAAAGCCGCTAATATAATCAAAACAGCCATAATGACGTTCGGAATGTACATTAATACATCTCTGATAAACGCGGAAAGAGAATAGAATCCCAGAATGTCGGAAGCCGCCAAAAGAAAGGCGATAACGATAAACCAGTAAACCAATCTGCCTAAGAAACGGGCTCCGCGGAGCTTCATGCCGGCTCTTTGGAAATAAGGCTCTAAGCCAATCTTTGCTAGAAAGGTATCGAGTTTTATTAGATCAAACAGCCTTTCTATTAAAGCGCCCAAACCGGCGGCGACTATTAAGCCGACAATAAGAACTATTAAAGAGCCGAGTAGGGCCGGCAGAAATCCTATCAGGGTAATCCAAAGACTCTGTAAAGAACTGACAACAACATCTGTCCAAGATTGAATAATCATTTATTTTAATTAGTTTTTATTAAAATCGACCTTTCTTATTTAATTTTAACAGATTTTAAGAACGCCAGCCCCTCCCCGTGTGGATAACTTTTTAAGCCGATTCATCCAGAAAACAAGCGATAAAAACGCGATAAAAGCCGGGCGGCTCATGCTTGGCTTATCAGAATAACGCCCAGCGCGATAAGCGCGGCGGCAAAACCTTTTTGCGCCAGATTTTTAGGCGATAAGTCTTCTTTGGCTAAAAAAGGGAAAAATACCGTCAGAAGGATGCCGAAAACAAAAACGAAAAGGGTTGTTGTGCTGCTGATTGCCTGGACCAGACTAAGCGGCGCCAAGATTACCGCGTAACGGAC
>CAZODS010000022.1:6649-8289 GCA_964578705.1 uncultured Candidatus Saccharibacteria bacterium | reverse complement strand
AAATCCATTTTAGCGAAATCTGAAAGTTTTTGCGGCCAAATAGACGATAAAACATTAAAAATCTTTCCTCCGTTTTCACCTTTTAGCAGCAGAATTTCCAAGCCGCTTAATCGCCTGGCGACTGAAACAGATTTTAAATCCTGAAGCCGGAACCAAAAATCAATCGGTATCCGCGAATTCAAAAATTCCAAGTCTTTTTTGTCTAAATTTTTGTTTTTCAAAAAACTAATCTTCTCAAGTTCGGTTATCAATCCCCAGGTGTCGTTTTGGAAAATTTCAGCCAGGAAGCTTATTGCCGCCGGAGTTAATTTCAATCCCCTTTCTGCCGATTTAACCTTAATGAAATTTTGCCAATGCGCGGCCGAAAGATAGCCGAATTCTTGAATCACAACGGGCTTTTTCGCGAGAAATTTCAGGTCGGCGGACAGTTTGTCTTTTTCGGATATTAGAATATGGCTGGATTTATCTTGAATAGCCGATTTTAAAATCGGCGCCAGCTTTTCTTTTCTCGTTTCGATTTTAAGGCCGGAAATGTTTTTCAAAACCGCGAGCTTCGCGTCTTCAAAAATAGATCGGTTGGCCATAAAACTTTCCAGACCGGAAATATTATCTTCGTCAAAATCAAAAACTTTTAAATTTAAAAATTTGTGCTTTCTCCGGTATTCTTCGGCAATCGCCCTCCTTTTTTCTTCGCGGCGGAAATCGTCGGGGCCGATTAAAAGCGCTATCATTTTATTTCTTAAAAACCTGGCAGCGCGGACAAAAATGAGCCGAGCGGCCGCCCATTTTTTGGCGGACTATTTCGCTTCCGCAGCGCGGACAAGGCTCTCCTTCGCGACGGTAAACGTTTAAAACTTCGCCGAACCCGCCTTTCGCGCCCGAAGTATCGCGAAAATCGCTGGTGGAAGTTCCGCGTAATTTTAACGCTTTCTTTAAAATTTTTTCGATAGCCAGATAAATTTTCTTAAGCTCCGGATCGCTTAAAGAGTTGGCGGGGCGGAAAGGGTGGACTTTGGCTTCCCATAAAATTTCATCGGAGTAGATATTGCCGATGCCGGCAATTCTTTCCTGATCCATTAAAACAGCTTTTATTTTCCTTTTTTCTTTGCCGACGACTGATTTGAATTTCGTGAAAGTAAATTCCTTAGAGAACGGCTCGACTCCCAATTTTTCAAGGTCGGGCATTTTTTCCAGTTCTTTCCGCGGGCCCAGCAAAACTTTGGCGAATTTCCTTAAATCGGACAAAGCCAGCGCCTTGCCGTTATCTAAAAATAAGATTAAATGAATGTAGTCGTTTACTTTTTCGTTAAAATGGCCGCCCAGCAAACTACGCCAGCCCGATTTTGTTTTTTGCCATTTACCAACCAGCAAATGGCCGGTCATTTTCTGATGAATCAAAAGAAGGCGGCTCCCGCTTAAATAAATAAGGATATTTTTGGCTCTCCTATCAACCGACAAAATTTTGGCGCCTTTGATGTTTTTTTCAAAATCTTTCGATTTCGGTTTTTTAATTATTTTCGGAGCGTCAAACCAGGCGGCGGTTATTTTCCGGCCGACAATTTTTTTATTCAAATCGTCAACGATGGTCTGGACTTCGGGAAGCTCCGGCATTATTGGTTAAAAGAGGCTTCGCGGCGCGG
>CAZODS010000022.1:0-6549 GCA_964578705.1 uncultured Candidatus Saccharibacteria bacterium | reverse complement strand
TCTTTGCTTAAACTCTCGAATATCCATCGCAAACTGGTCAGGGGCGTCCTTAATTGGTGGGAGGCGACCGTTAAAAACTCGCTTTTTGATTTTAAAAGCTGGACGTCGCGAGTCTGGTCCCTGACGATTTTAACGAAACCGAGCGTTTGGCCGCTTAAATCTTTAATCGGCGAAGAGGCGACGCGGAATTCCAAGTCCGGCTCCTTAAAGCTCAAATCAACGACCTGCGGATAAACGCCGGGCTCGGAACGGTTGGCCATTACCGGCGACAAAGCCGGAAAAAGAGTCTTCACCAGTAAAGAATATTTCGGATTTTGGATATCCTGCGGGGAAAATTCTTTGCCAACCGTATCTTTCGCGCTAAGGTTAAAAATATTTTCCGCCGCCCTGCTGAAAACCAAAATTTTAAAATTCTGGTCGTAAGCAATGACGCCGTCGGTCAGCCCCCCGATAACGCTTTGAAGTTGCTGCTTTTCGCGGCGAACTTCAAGATTTGATTTTGTCAGGCTTAAACTATTTATAAAAGTGATAATAATAATTACCACTAAAATTCCAACACTCCAAAAAGCCAGAACCAAAGGAAAGTAAAGAAAGCTGATAACGCCGATGATTATCAAAAGCGGCAAAAAAATCCAGAATATCCGCATTTCGGGCAGGCGCAAATACATTAAAAAAGCATTCTTGAATTTCTTGAGCATTAATTTAATTTTATTATTTTTACTTTTAAACAACAACCGGCGCGAACGCGGACTAACGCGGACAACGCTTTAAAAAACCGCCCTCGCCTTCAATATAAAGGTTGCCGTCTTTTCTGATTATCCAGCGGGATTTTTTGATATCCGATTTGGCAACAAAAGTGCCGTATTCAATTTTTGGATTTTTAGGAAAAAGGTCTTTAGCCCAATCAATGGACGGTTTTATTCCGGCTTCGCTGAAAGCTTTTTTGATAAAATGAGCCGCCACTTTGTGATCGCCAACCGGCCGCTTCCACGAGCGCGCCCTGATTTCTTTGTTCGGATAAGTAATTATCCCTTTCGGATTTTTGCTGTTTGCGGCTAAAACGTTTTTCAAAATATTGGCATCCAATTCATTGCAAAAAATAAAAGTTTTTTCTATATCAACCCTCGGCATTTCGCCTTCGGGATAAGCGCCCCAATCTTGAGGCCGCGGCTCGGCCAATTTTAGCTTTTCTTCTTTTTTTCCGTTGTAAGATCTGGGAACCAGCCTTGCTTCGTATTGCGCGGCGGCGGCCGGCACAACCAGCTTGTTGTTTTCGCCAAGAATATTTTCCGGGTCGGCCAAAAAACCGATAAAATGCTTGGCGTTGCCGTTTAAAACCCGGACGTCATTCATATTGAAAGAAATGCCGCTCCCGCCTCCCCTACCCCAAGATTCGCCGGTATTTTTCGTTAATTCCAAACTGCTTAAAATCAATCCTGATTTTATTATCATCAGCGACTCTTTGACGCCGGCGGTATGAAGCAAAAAATTGCCGCTCGGAAAACCTTCTTTCAAAATATCGATTTTCTCCGGCGAAAGCTCGCCCCCTAAATTTATCGTTTTTCTATCAAGCTCCGATTTTAATTCGGGATTAACCGGCTTATTACTTATGGCCTCCGAAAATAATTTATGAATTCTTTCCCTTTGAACATTGAATATCCCTTTTAAAACTTCTCCGTAGATTCCCAAAAGAGAAGCGCGTTCCCTGCCGTATTTTTCCATCAAATCATTAATTTTTCTATTTTCATTTTTAGTACGCTCCGCCAACCTCATATCGTCCATTAAATCGCTTAAGGAATCACGCAGATATTGCAGAGAAAGCTGGTCGAGATTTTTAAGCCACTCCGTCTCGCGCCTTTCCACGCCAAACTTGCCAAACTTTTGGATTGATTCTTTATTTTTGGAAAACTCGCTGTAAGCCCCCAAAAAATCACTGGCTAATCCAATTTGTTCTCTAAGCTCGTTTGGCCGTTTTTCCTTAATTATTTCCTGATTTCGCCCGACTGGCGCGCTTATTTCTTTGAAAAATTCTTTTTGTTCCATAATTTAAATTTAGATTATCCGCGCCAAAAATCCATCAAAAAAGGCTTTTTTGCTTTTCGCCGCTAAGCCGCTTGAGAATCGCTTTAAAACCGAGCTTTTGGAAATACCCTTCCAGTTCCGAACCGGCCGACGTTTTTAATTCTTCGATGTTTTTAATTTCGAGCGGCGCTTCGTGGTTTAAAATTACCAGACGCCTGGAAAGTTCCGCTTCTTTAATAAATGGCCCGAGCTTTTTTTCTATTTTCGGATCGTCTTTAAAATGAGAAAAAACATTATCAAGATTGCCGTATTTCTTGATTAAAGCGGCGGCGGTTTTGGGCCCGACGCCCGGAACGCCCTTGATGTTATCGGAAGAGTCGCCGACCAGCGCTTTGTAATCAATAAGCTGTTCCGGCTTAAGGCCGTATTTTTCCTCAACCGCTTCGCGGTTATAAACCGTCGTTTCGCTCACTCCTTTTTTAAAAGCCTCAACCACAATTTTATCGCCCTCGACCAGCTGAAGCGCGTCGCGGTCGCCGGTCAGGATAATTATTTTTAAATTCGGCTCTTTTTTAAACTTATAAGCCAGCGTCGCTATCAGGTCATCGGCCTCAAAACCGGGCGCTTCAAAAGTTTTTATTCCGAATTTTTGGAAAAAATTTCGCGCTTCTATTATTTGGGAAATAAGTTCGCTGGGAGCCGCCGGCCGCTGGGCCTTGTATTCTTTGTATTCTTTTTTCCGGAAAGTCGGCTCGGGGCGGTCAAAAAGAGCGGCGGCAAAATCAGGCCTCTCTTTCCAAAGTTTTAAAAAAACGTTCGCCATCCCGTAAATGGCGCCGATTGGTTTTTGATCGGGAGTGGTAAAAGGCGGCAGAGCGTGAAAACAGCGGTGAATTATGGAATTGGCGTCTATTAATAATAGCTTTCTGGTTTTTTCTTCGGTCATAATTTGATATTTATTTCCCTCGTCGTCGGCTTTTTGCCGTAATTGAATTTTAACCAAATAACCTTTGAAGACAAAATCGGCTTTATTTTTTCGGCCCACTCGATTAAAACAATATTCGACGGACTATTCGTCATTTCACTAAAGCCTAATTCTTTTAAAGCTTTCGGACCGGTCAACCTGTAGGCGTCGATATGAAAAGCGTTTTTAAAATTGGCGTGGCGCAAAGGAAAGCGCTTAATAAGCAAAAAAGTCGGGCTGGTGATTCTTTTTCTGACACCCAATCCCTTGGAAAACCCCTGAATAAAAGTGGTTTTGCCGCTCCCTAAATCGCCGCTTAGAGCCAAAACAACCGCCCTTTTTAGCGGCTTCATTTTTAAAATTTTTCCGGCCAATTCAAAACCCAGTTTTTTGGTCTGCGCCGAAGATGAGCTTTGATATTTTTTCATTCTTGCCGAAAGCGGATCGAATCTTTCCGCCGAAAACAACTATTAAACCAATCCGCCCGGACCTTTAAGGTTTAAGTGCCGATAAGCGGCGGGAAGAACGACCCGACCGGCCGAAGTCCGCTTCAAAAATCCCAAGCTCATTAAAAACGGCTCGTATATTTCTTCTATAACTCCCCGCTCATCGCTTAAGGCGGCAGCCAAAGTGTTTATGCCGACCGGCCCGCCGCCAAATTTTTCGATAATGACGGTTAAAAGCCGCCTATCGGAAGGTTCGAGACCAAGATCGTCTATCTCCATAAGCTCCAAAGTTTTTTTAACAGCTTCTTCATCGACGCTTTTCAGATTCTCCACTTCGACAAAATCCCTGATTCTTTTCAAAAGCCGGTTGGCGACGCGCGGCGTGGCCCGAGAAGCCATCGTCAGTTTTTTGGCGCCCTCCGCCGTAAGCGGCACGCTTAAAATTTTCGCCGAACGCCCGATAATCGCCTCGATATCTTCGGGAGAATAATAATCAAGCTTGAAAATAGCGCCGAATCTTGAACGCAAGGGGCTGGAAAGCAAATCAAGGCGCGTCGTCGCCGCTATCAAAGTAAAAGGGGGCAAATCCAGCGAAAGCGTCCGGGCGCTCGGACCTTTGCCGACAACCAGGTGAAGCTTGCGGCTTTCCATCGCCGGGTAAAGAACTTCTTCAATCAGCGGATTCAACCGGTGGACTTCGTCAATAAACAAAACCTCCCGCGGCTCAAGGTTGGTAAGGATTGCCGCGAGGTCGCCGACTTTTTCCAGAGCCGGTCCCGAGGTCACCTTAACCGAGGCGCTTAGATCTTTAGCAACCAGATAAGCCAAGGTCGTTTTACCCAAGCCGGCCGGACCGGAAAAAATAACGTGATCCATAGCTTCCCCCCTCTTTTTGGCCGCCTCAATAATAACGCGGATATGTTTTTTGATCTTTGCCTGACCAACGTAATCTTCCCAAGCCGACGGCCTTAAAATTTGGTCGACGGTTTGATCTTCCGGCGCCTTTTTTGTTAAAATTTTAGCCATATTGACAAATTTTTTATATTATGCTATGCTTCCTTTAGATGATTGAAAGCGATAATTTCTAATCTGAGGGCAGGAATAGTTTTTAGATATTAGGATGGTTTGGCCTAGGCGAAACCTCTCCTCGAAATTATTCTAATCTCTTTTAAATTATTTAAAAGAGCCTTTAAAAGCCACGTCCCGTGGTCGCCCCCAGATTAGAAATTATTACTTTCTTCTTCCCATTTTAAAGAGCCGGTGTTTTCTTCGACTTCTTTCAATGTCGTTATTCCCAAAATTGCTTTAAGTATCCCGTCCTGCTGAACGGTAACCATTGCCTGTTTTTTTGCCAGCTTTTCCAAGTCGACATCCGAAAACTGGCCGCTGATTAAAACTTCCAGTTCGCGGCTGCCCAGGAAAAATTCAAAAATTCCCAGCCTGCCTTTATAGCCCGTTCCGCTGCATTTTTCGCAGCCGGCCGGCTCAAAAATCTTTAGCTCCGCGTAAGGCGTCCTGTCGACCCTTTCCGGCAGCTGTTTCAAAAAATTATCGACCTTTTTTTTCAGTTCGGCGGTTATCTCCGCCGGTTTACGGCAATAAGGACAAAGTTTCCTGATCAAACGCTGAGCGATAACCAGGCTTAACGCCGGGCCGATAGTCATCGGTTTCACCCCTAAATCCAAAAGTCTGGGCACCGCCCCGATGGAATCATTGGTATGGAGTGTCGAAAAAACGATGTGCCCCGTCAAAGCCGACTGCAAAGCTATTTCGGCCGTTTCCCTGTCCCTGACCTCACCGATAAGTATAACGTCCGGATCCTGCCTTAAAATCGCCCTTAAGCCCGAAGCGAAGGTGTAGCCGGTTTCCGGATTAACCTGGGTCTGCTCGATTCCTTCGATCCGGTATTCTATCGGATCTTCGACGGTGATTATTTTTATTTCCGGATTGGCCAACGCCCGCAAAAAAGCGTAGAGGGTTGTCGTCTTGCCCGACCCGGTGGGACCTGTATTTAAAATCAATCCGTAGGGCCGGTTAATTTGCTCGACGGCTATTTTTAAATCGTCGGGACGCAAACCCAAATCCGCGAGCCTAACCTGAATCGCGTCGGGATCCAGAATCCTCATTACTATAGTCTCGCCGAACTCCGAAGGTATAACCGAAACCCTGACTTCGATTTCTTTTGAGGGCAAAATAATCGTAAATCGGCCGTCTTGAGCCTGGTCATGAATATTTAGTTTCATATTGGAGAGTAATTTGAATCGGGTAACTAAATTGTTGTAGGACGGCGTCGGAAAATCAGTAACGACGTCATGAAGAACACCATCGATGCGATACCTGAAAGTAGCCGCTTTTTCCTGCGGCTCGGTATGAATATCGGAGGCGCGGTTAGCCAAGGCGCCGGCCAAAATTATCTGAAGTAATTTGGCGACGGTAAATTTACTGAAATCAAAACCCTCTATTTCTTCTTTGACGGCCTGAATGCTGGTAAGGGTTTTTAAAAGCCCCTCGAAATATTCCCTTTCAATTTCGATTTTTCCCGTAATTGAAACTATTTTCTTGGGAACTAATTTATAAAAGCCCCAGGCTTCTTCAAGCGTTTTTAGGATGGTTATAAAAATCCTAACTTTATAATTTTTCTGGAGATTTTCTATTATTTCTTTGGCTTCGGCGAGCCGCGGATCTAAAGTTATAACGGCCAATTGGTTGGCCTGAAGCTGAATAGCCGCCAGCTTCGCCGAACGAGCCTTATCCTCGGCGACAAGCTTAAGCGCGTCTACCATTATCGATGTTTGGCGAAGATCCGTATAGGAAAGGTTCAGCTCGTCGGCCAACTTTCGGGCGAACCGCTCTTCCTCGCCTTCTTTTATATTCTTTAAAATTCCCTCTAATTCTTTTTTCTTATCTTGGGCATTGCTATCCATATTATTTTTAGCTTAGCTTTTTAAGAGTTTCATTTCAACCCCGTTAGAAATTCAGCCAAATTATTTTGATAACGCATATTTTACAGAGCGAAATCCTGTCTGCCGACAGGCGCCTCCGGCTCGGTTTACTTATTGACTGTCTCCGTAAAATTTCTGACGTGGTCAAGCCGCAAACTAAACGCCGCTGGCGCGG
>CAZODS010000021.1:0-8501 GCA_964578705.1 uncultured Candidatus Saccharibacteria bacterium | reverse complement strand
GAGAAAAAATCTTTTTTTTGCCGGCCGAAAGAACGGGGTTTAAAAATCTTCTTAACGTTGCCGGTAAAAACACGTATATTTTGTATATCGCGGCGAATAAAAAAGCTTTAGCAAATCCAGGGTAAACATTTTTATATCTTTTCACTATAATCAGCGCCGATCGGGCATTTTCTTTTTGACGCGTAAAAGAACTGCTTTTTTCCCATATAAGATACGACGCGAAATATTCCCGAAAGTTATGTAATTTTCCTTTAACGCCAACTTTTAACCAAAAATCCCAATCGGCAAACTGCGGCAATCCCTCATCGTAAAAACCAACGCTTTCGGCAATATTTTTCCTGAACATGGCGGTAGAATTAGCCATAGGGTTGGCGTATAACGCCTTTTTTTTAATCTCCTCGTCGCTTTCCGGCTTTAGAAATCTAAACATTTCCTTACCGGCCTCATTAACGGCAATCATGCCGCCGCCGCATCCCGCGTACTCGGGATTGTCGTCTAAAAATCCAATCTGCTTTTCAAGCTTCTTGTCATCAATCCAAAAATCGTCATCGTCTAATATGGCTATATATTCGGCGCGCGCCGCCCGAAGGCCGCGATTTGAAACAATAGCAATTCTTCCGGAGTGGCCTCCTTTTATATACTTTATTTTCTTATTATTCCGACAATACTCCCGCATCATTTCTTCTGTGCCGTCATCCGAACCGTCATCCGCCACAACAAGTTCCCAGTCAGAAAACGACTGCCGGAAAACGCTTTCTATGGCTTTTTTAAGCAAATTTTTTCTATTCCACGTCGCTATAAGCACCGATACCTTTGGGATATTCATAAAATTAAATCGTTTTGTTTTATGTATTCCTCAACTTTTTTCAATTTATCAATTGTGTCAACGCCCTTTGAAAATTCGCCGCACTCATATCCATAAAAATTTTCGCCGGCCGTTAAAAGGCGAGGCAACAAATCTTTGCCGATTTCAGAATACCCCTCTCTTTCAACATAATTCAAAATTTTTTTATTAAATATAAATATCCCTCTCATCCGATAAACGTCCGGATAGGTTGCGGAGCGCGGCTTAAGACGAACGGCAATAAACTTTTTTTCATTATCAAGCTCGGCGACATCGGCGTCGGCATAGTTGTCTGACCGCCCGACTCGTTGCATGCCGATAGGATTTTTTAACGCAAAAAACTTTTCGGCCATTTTTTGGTAATTGACGAAACTTATAATATCTCCGTATATAAGAAAAAAATTGTCGTTAAGACGGCTTCTAAATCTATTCAAAGATCCAGCGGTTCCTAAAATTTTCTCTTCAAAACTATATTCAATGTTAACGCCGAACCTCGATCCGTCGCCAAAATAGTCTTTAACCACGTTGGGAAGATAATGAAGATTTATCTTAAAATCGGAAACGCCATATTTTTTAAACTGATTAATATTCCACAAAAGCATCGGCTTTCCCAAAATCGGCGCCATTGGTTTCGGCATTGTATCCGTTAACGGCCTAAGACGCGTTCCAATTCCAGCGCAAAGTATGACGGCTTGTTTTATTTTTGACATATAAATTTCACCGCCTCTCCGAGGTCTTTTGCTTTAAAATCAGGCTCTTCATTCTTGTATAATTTGTCCAAGCGCTCATGACCCGGGCCGGTCGCGACTAGAACCGATCGTATCCCCGCCCGCCGACCAGCGGCTACATCAATTAACGCGTCGCCCACTATGTAGCTTTTTTTAAGGTCAAGATGAAATTTCTTTGCCGCCATCAAAATCATCCCCGGCCGCGGCTTTCGACAATCGCATAGCTTCCGATATTTTTTAAGCGTTGCCCTGGGATGATGAGGGCAAAAAAAGAAGCTGTCAATCCAAGCCCCCTCTTTTTTCAATAATAAAATAATGCGGCTTTCTATCTTTTTTACGCCGCTTATTGGCATCAAGCCTCTCGCGACAACAGGTTGATTGGTAACGATAAAAACTAAAAAACCGTTTTCTCTAACTTTTTTTATGGCCTTAGCCGCTCCTGGCAGCAATTGAACCTTTCGAGGGTCAGTAAGCAAATCAACGTACTTTATTATCGTGCCGTCCTGATCAAAAAAAACCGCCTTAGGGAGCTTTTTTATTTTTTCACCGATTCCCATTTTCCAACATTCACTTGAAGTTCCGGATGAAAAACCAAAAGATGCCACACAACAGCTTGAAAAGCTTCGGTGTGAGCGGTAACCGCTTTTTCATTAACGACCGGCACAACAACACAGGCGTCGGCCACTTGCTTCGTATATCCGCCGTCGCGGCCGACTATACCCAAAACCCGAGCCCCGACTTCCTTTGCCAACTTCAACGCCTCAACAATATTTGGGCTGATATTCTTCTCGATATTTCCGCCGCCTACCGAAAATACTAAGACGGCGTCTTTTTTATTGATGCCGCTGACTTTCAGCCAGTTGGAAAAAATAGTTTGCCACCCTTCGTCATTCGTTCTGGCGGTTAATTCAGAAACATTGTCGGTGGGAGCGTAACTTTCAATACCAACTAATTTTCTAAAATCATTCACGGCATGCCCAGCGTTTCCGGCGCCCCCGCCGACGCCAATCATAAAAAGACGGCCCTTATTCGAGCGGACGTCAATTAAAACATCAACCATCTTGCGAACGGCTTCCTTATCTATGCTATCGGCAATTTTCTTTACTTCTTCAAAATAAGAATTGATATATTGATCCATGGCCGTTCCTTAAAGTTTATATCCCGCCTTTTGCCCGTCATCAAAAAACATCTTGACTGTGTCAATGGAGAACTTTTCCAAATCATATCCGACATTTTCAAGCTTTTTCAGAATATCCGGCGTAACCGTTATAATGTCGCAGCCCATCTCGTCGGCCTGAAAGATATTCAAAAGTTCCCGCGGACTCGCCCATAAAAGTTCAAGGCCGGGATATTTCCTCACGATAGTCAAACATTCCTTCATAAGCGGAATTGGATCTACTCCCGTATCGGCAACGCGTCCAGCAAACACAGAAATAATTGATGGCGCTCCCGGCGCAAGCGCTCTGACGATATGTTCAACTTGCTTCGGCGTAAACACGGCCGTAACGTTCAGCTTAACACCTTCCTTTGATAAATTCTTTACGACATCAAATGAGCTTTCTCCTTTTGTGTTTGTAATCGGTATCTTCACGTAGACATTCTGCCCCCAAGAATTGATAATTCTAGCCTGCCGCTCCATTTCCGAAAAATCATCAGAGAAAACCTCAAAAGAAATTGGCAGGGTTTTCACCGACGAAAGGATGTCTTTCGCGAATAATTCATAGTTCTCCACGCCCGCTTTCCGCATTAAAGTCGGATTGGTTGTAAATCCTTTGATGTATGATTTTGAAGCCAACTGCAAAATACTAGCCTTGTCGGCCCCGTCGCCGAAAATCTTTATTTTTAAATCTTTGATATTTATCATAATATTTTCAATTTAACATATTTTTACCGCCTTTTGCAATTTTGAAGATTTATAAATCGCGTCAACTAAAATATTAACCCGATATCCATCAAGCGCGCCGCCGTTTATCTCTGATTTTTTAAATATGGCGTCGGTAAAATTTTCCCATTCTCTTGCCCAGCTTGCGTCGCTATTGAATTTAAACACTTTAATATCCGGCGCGCCAAATTTCTCTTTTCTCCGCCCGAAAATCAACGTCTCCTGTCCGTAACTGCCGCCCTTGCCGTTTATTTCTAAATAACCGCGATCGCCGAATACTTCAAAAGAAAAAATGTTCTTCCAATTCGTTGAACTAACATGAAACGCGGTGGTAACTTTTTCATTAAACATCACGGCGAACGCATTATCATCAACATCCGTCTTCCAAAATTTTGTTTGAGCTAAACCATAAACTTCCTTTGGTTCGCCGCCGAACCATCGCGCCAGATCAATAATATGAACCCCTTGATCCAAAAGCTCTCCGCCGCCAGAAATCTTTTTATTCATCCTCCATTCTTTCTCTAAACCATATCTACCGCCATAACCATACCTTGCTCGAATAAACATCGGTTTTCCAATCTTTCCTTCGTCGCATAATTTTTTCGCCGCGGCAACACTAGAATGAAAACGATGATTGAATCCAACCTTCAAAACCTTGCGATATTTCCGGGCGGCCAAAAGAACTTTATTGGCTTCTTTGGCGTTACGGCCAAGCGGTTTTTCGCACAGAACATGCTTGCCCTGCTTCAACGCTTCAATGGCGATTAACGGAGTAAATTTAATCGGCACAGACGCAATGATCGCGTTTACGCGCTTATTTTTCAAGAGATCGCGCCAATTTTTATAGACTAAACAATTATATTCGCCGGCCAATTCTTTGGCTTTATTAATATCAATATCGGATACAGCGATTAGCCTGCCTCGCCCGGAACTATCCAAAGCCGCGGCTCTTTTCCGGCCGATTGAACCCGCGCCAATAATACCAACCCCAAAGTTCTTCATTTTATTCTTCTTAATGTATATCTATCGCTTTTCATTATTTTTTCAATATCCCTTTTATTCCACTTCCGCCATTCGTCCCATGCGGCGCTAATTAATTTACCCGACAAGCCTTTTGATTTATCGGATGCCAAAAAAAGAACCAGGTCGGCTGCCGACTCCGGCGAAGCTCCGCCATTTTTAAGACGATCTCTGGCGTCTTTTAATTCACCCTTACCGGCCCGCTTGCCAGCTTTCAAAACTTCGTAAGTCATCGCCGTATTAACGGCGCCAGGCGAAACAGCATTAACTCTCACGCCGTATTTCTTAACTTCGTCGGCAATTACTTCCGTAAAACGCGCGATAGCCGTTTTAGAAGCGGCGTAAGCCGAGAAATTTGGCCTGGACGAAGTCGCCCCGCCGCCGGCAAAATTAATAATTGAACCACGTCTTTTTTTAATCATATAAGGCAGAACGGCGCTTGAAGCGGCCGCCGTTCCCAGCAGATTTACCCTGATATTCCTTTCCCAATCGGATAACTTATTTTCAACAAATGGACCGATCGGCGCCTGAACGCCGGCGCAATTGATTAAAACATCAATTTTCTTGAATTTTCCCAGGATCTGATTAATTGCTTTCTTAATATCGCCGATTACGGCGATATCGGTTTTAAAGTTTATCGCCCCCTTAATCCGACTCGGCATCCTGCTTAAATTAACAACCACGGCTCCCTCTTTTAGGAATTTCTCGACAAGAACGCTCCCGATGCCGCCGGCGCCGCCGGTTATGACGATTATCTTATTTTTCAAATTCATTTCCGTTAAAAATCGGCCAAAACCTTTGACCCCTCAAAATCAAAATGATACTGCATCTCCCTTAGGCCTAATTCCTTCATAACCTCTCTGAATTTTTTTTGATCGCCTTCCACGTAAAAAGTAAAAAAGCCGCCGCCGCCCGCGCCGGAAATTTTCCCTCCTAAAGCGCCGTTTTCTATGGCCTTGGCGTATATCATATCAAAATTTTTATTAGACATTTTGCTGGATATTTTTTTCTTGTGTTGCCAGTGCTCGTTAAAGAGTCTGCCGATATCGGAAACGTTTCCAGCTTCAGCCGCTTCAAGTATTTTATACCCCAATTCCTTAATGAAATGCATACTATCCACAACTTCTTTCCTGTCCTCTTGAACCGCCTTTTTTTGTTCAACTAATATCTCGTCGGCGCTTCTCGTAAGACCGGTAAAAAACACAAGCATATTTCTGTTTAGGGCGTTGATGGTTTCAGGGGAAACATTAGCTTTCCGCGCCTTAACTTTTCCGTCTCTGCTTATATCCAAAACAGTAAGTCCGCCCAAGGCCGCCATATAAGGATCTTGTTTGCCGATCGGCCGGCCCAATATTTCCGCTTCAATTTTGAAATCATCCTCTGCTAAACTAGAGAGCGGAACGTAATTTCTTTTTAACACATTCAAAGCATGGAGAAGCCCGACGGCATAGCAACTTGACGATCCCAAACCGGTGCCACCCGGAATATCCGAAATTGAACTGACTTCAATAGCTTTCCGGAAATCCGTGAATTTTAATATTTCTTTAGCAATGTCATGCTGGATTTCGCTGACATCTTCAACGGTTTCAGACCTTGAATACTTAAGGCGTATTAAATCGTCGGCAGCGGGACGATTTACGCTGATAAACATATACTTATCAATTCCGGTTGAAAAAATAAAACCGCCGTATTTGGAATAGTACGACGGCAGATCGGTTCCTCCTCCGCCCAAAGTTATCCTAAACGGCGTTCTCGTAACAATCATAAGTAAATTTAACTACTTTATATTGCCTTTATCAAGCTCTCTCTTAAGAAATTCAAGCTGGGCTTTTAGGCCTTTTTCAAGAGATGTTTTCGGCAGCCAGCCAACCGAATTCGCCTCGCTGGTATCGGCTATCGTAACCACCGGCTCGTCTCCCGGCCTTCTCGGCAGCATAATCGGTTCCGCCGAAACGCCCGTCGCCGACTTCACCGCTTCGTATATTTCTTTCATTGAATAATTCTTTCCCGTCCCCAGCCGAAACATCCTGTTATTTACCCGATCATCGTTAATGCACAACAAATGAAAATCGTTAATGTCGTCAACATAGACAAAATCACGCTTATTTTCGTCGCAACCCTCATAAAGCGCCGGCTGTTCGCCTTTAAGAAGTTTTATCATAAAGGCGCTTATAACCGGCGGGTTCGCTCGCCGATAATCTTGTCGCGGACCGTAAACATTGAAGTATCTGAGGGCGACAAAATTCAACCCAAAAGCGGACTGATACCCTTTCGCGACGCGCTCGCCCGTCATCTTGCTGATCGCGTAAAAACCGTTCAGACGAGCTTCTCCTTCCTCAACCGCCGAAGATGAAGCGAAGACAAGTTTTTTCACTCCGGCTTGCCGCGCGGCCTCAAAGACATTCGCCGTCCCGCGAACATTAATATCCATCGTTTCAACCGGATCCTCCTGGCACGCCAAGAGATCGTTTTTGGCCGCCAAATGAAAAACCGCGGCGACGCCCTTAAAAAGAGGGTAAATCTCTTTTGATCGGATATCCTCTTTGTGAAATTCAACTCCTTCGGGAATATTTTCGGGAATTCCGTAGGCCAAGCTGTCAACGCCGACAACCGCATATCCTTCCTTCAGTAAACGCTCGGCAAGATTGCCGCCGATAAATCCGGCGACTCCCGTTACTAAAATCTTACTCTTATTCATAACTACTTTAGTGTATCAAAAACGCCAACCGTCTCACAGGCTGTTTTTTTAAAATTAAATTTTCCGGCTTGCGCCAATCCTTTTCGCGCGACGGCCGAGCGGAAATTATGATCTTCTATAATTTTTTTTAAAGCATCCGCAAAACCAGCGTAATCGTCCGGCGGCAACATAATGCCCCCATCGCCAATCACCTCCGCGAGAGACGACGCGTTGGACGCCACCACGGGAATGCCCGATTGCATCGCCTCAAGCGGAGGAAGGCCAAACCCTTCATAAAACGAAGGGAAGAGAAAAGCTGAAGATAAATTATAGAGCAGCGGCAAATCTTTATCTTCAACAAAACCTCGATAAAAGACGTTCTTTCTGCTTTTTATTTTTTCCAAATATTTTTTGCCGCCATGACCGACGCGACCGACCAAAACAATCGGCGTATTGTTTTTTTTAATCAGCAAATCGGCGATTTTTAAAATGCCCTCTATATTTTTTCTTTCCTCAATAACGCCGACGTAAAGAATGAACTTCTCGGGAAGATTATATTTTTCTTGAAGTTTTTGTTTCTCTTCCGCGCTTAAATCGCGCGGCTCGAACTTTTTCTCGGCGGCAAGATAAATAATCTTCACCATTTTTTCCGGAATTTTAAAAAAGTTAACGATATCTTTTTTTGACGCTTCGGAAATCGTAATAATCACATCGCTGTTTCTGACGGAATGAGGCAATGTAAATTTGACGTACCAGCGATACAAAAAAGAATGAAATTTCTTATTAATAACATTAAATAAATCGAGAATAACCGCCGCGTTCTTTCTTTTTCCCTTTAAAAATGGCAGCGCGTGATTTGGCGAAAAAAACAAATCTATTTTCTCGCGACGAAGATAAAGCGGCAAAATAAAATTCATCCAAATGGGCGATATCAGCTTCTGAACAACGCCCCGCGGAGAAAAATATAGAGTTGGAATGATATGAATGTTTTTCCCGCCGCTCCGTTTTAAACTATTATACGTAAAAAGGAAATACTCATTTTTAGCATCGCATTCAGGAATGTGGCTTACCAAACCATCCAAATAACGGCCGATGCCGGTCATTTTTCTCTCCAATAATCTTGCGTCAACGCCTATTTTCATTTTTCCACTCTTAGCTCTAAATAGATATTCTCCGCCTGAAAAATAAAAGCTAAATATTGTTCATAGCGAAGAGGGTATTTGTTAAATAAAAAAACCAGCGGCGCCCAAAAAATTCTTGTAAACGCGGGAAAGATAATTTTTCTTTTTGTCAGGACAAAAAGATCTTTTGTGAAATTATGAGGAATTATTTTACGATTGCGGCAAAAAA
>CAZODS010000020.1:0-9271 GCA_964578705.1 uncultured Candidatus Saccharibacteria bacterium | reverse complement strand
CTCTTTGGTTTTTTTTGCCTTGAGTTTGGCGGCGACTTATTACGGTAATTATTACGCTTCGCTGTCGGCCGGCGGGGCGGTGAACGACCTTATCCTCGACCATCTTCCGACGGTAAATATGAACTTTATTTTTACCGAAGGCGCCGCGATTTTTCTGGCGGCCGTTTTGGCTATTCTTATTTTTTACAAACCTTCAGGAATTCCTTTCGTAATAAAATCCGCCGCCCTTTTTATAATCATCAGGGCCGCCTTTATCACCCTTACTCATTTCGGGCCGCCGAATCATATGTCTTACATTGACCCGACCAGCCTCCTTTATAAATTCAGTTCTGGCGATGACCTGTTTTTTTCCGGCCACACGGGCTTTCCGTTTTTGATGGCTTTTATTTTTTGGGATAATAAATATCTTAGGTATCTTTTTCTGGCGGCGACCTTAATCGCCGGCGCGGCGGTTCTTTTGGGGCATCTCCATTATTCCATTGATGTTTTTTCGGCGCTGTTTATTTCTTTTGGAATATTTAATATGGCCAGGAAAATATTTGCCAAGGATTACCGGTTGATGAACGGCTGAAGCCGGCGCGTCGTCCCGCCGGCGTCCGATGATTATTATTCCGACGGCGAAACTTCGGGAGATAGCGCTTTAAAAAACAAAAGCCTCCCCAAAAGAGGGGGCTTCGACTTTTGAGACGCGTTTTCTTTATAAGCGGCGTTCGGCGCCGGGATTTTCTTTTGGTTTCGCGCCTATTCCGTAAAGGTTTTCGTTTAGATAGATTTTCATTTTCTCGACGTCCACCTTTCCATTTTTATCGGTAAACATCTTTATAACTTCTTCGGGAATCTTTTTCGCCCTTTCTTCTTTGGGCTTTTCAGGCAGGGGAGAGACTTCTCCTTTTTTTAGCCGCTCCATGGTTTTGTCTTTCCTTTCTTCGATGGAAGGTTCAACTGTTTGTTCGGGTTTCAGTTCGATGATTTTATCCGTTTTCTCGGAAAGGGTTTTGTCTATGCCCTTAATAAGCTCTTGCTCTTCGGGAGTAAGGCTTTCTTTTTTATTTTGGTTTGGTTTTGGCATTGATTCAAAGTTCATATTAATTATTTATTGTCGGCCTTTTTATTCTCCTTGGTCGATTTTTTTTAAGATAGCCTCTATATCCTCGTCAAAGTTTTTCGAGACTTCGCCTTTTTTCATTTCAGCGAGAGTTTTGTCTATATTTTTTATAATTTCCTGTTCGGCGGCGGTAGGAACGTATTTGATTTTACCCTCAAGTTTATCTTTCGCTTCTTTTAGGGCTTCTCCATACTTAACCATGTCAATTTTTCCGCCTTTCCTAAATTTTTCTATGTCCACTAACCTGCTTAATTTTGGTTTTTCCGGTTGGATTTTATGGCGCGCTTCAACTTCCCGGGTAAGTTCTATGACCTGCTCTTTTTGCTCTTCAGGTTTTAGTTTTTTGCTCAAGCCTTTCTCTAGGAGCTCAAAATTCCTTTTTTTGATGTTTTCGATGTCGGCCGGCTTTTGTTCGCCGTATTTGGGTATTTTCCCCTCTCCTTGTTTCGGTTCCATTTTTTATTTATAATCTATTTTTTTACATTTGTCAAGACCTCGTCAAGCAAGGCGTGAATTTGCTTGGGGTCGCCCCGACCTTTCAATTTTTGCATTGTTTTTCCCACTAAAAACTGCATCGCGCTGCCTTTTCCTTTTTTTAAATCATCAAGGGCTTTTGTTTCTTCGTCGACAACGGCAAGGACGGCTTCTTTTAATTCCGAGCCGCTGGAAACGGAAAGGTTATCGTTTTTAACTATATCTTCCGGGTCCAATCCGTCCTCAAGCATTTTTTTAAGGATATCTTTCGCCAGGCGGCTGGTTATTTTATTTGCCGCTATCAGGGCCGTTAAATGGGCGATGTGCTCCGGCGGAATCTTTTCCATCCAGGAATAATTCCCGGAATATTCGCTGTTTTCGTTAACCAGCCCCCGCAAGTCGCTGGTTAGATAGTTAAATAGCAGCTTGTAAAGCGCGGCCGCGCTTTCTTTTTTTGCCGTATTTTTACCTTCGGCAAAAAGTTCGGACGAGGCGTCTTCAAAATAATCGGCGATTTTTTCGTCTTCAATGAGCAGCTCAATATCTTTTTCGTCTAACCGATATTCTTCCGCGAACCTGTGCCTTTTGGCTGCCGGCAGCTCGCCGAGAGTTCTTTTAAGATTTTCCAAACCAAATTGTTCTGTCTGGAACATCGGCAAATCGGGCTCGGGGAAATAGCGGTAGTCGTGGGCTTCTTCTTTGGAACGCTGGCTGAAGGTTTTTTTGCCCGGTTCGTCCCAGCCGCGCGTTTCCTGTTTTACCTTTTTTCCTTCACGGATAACGGCTTCCTGTCTTTTTGTTTCGTACTCAATGGCCTTTTCGACCGCCTTAAAAGAATTGATGTTCTTCAGCTCGACTTTCGTGCCCATATTTAAGCTGATGTTGGCTTCGACCCGCATTTCGCCCTTTTCCATATCGGCGTCGGCAATTCCGAGGTAGCGGACTATCAGTTGGAGTTCTTTGGCGAAATCTAAAACCTGCTTGGCGCTCCGGAATTCCGGTTCGGTGACGAGTTCCATTAAGGGGGCGCTGGACCGGTTGAAGTCTATCAGGCTCGCTTCTTTGCCTTTTTCTTTAATATGCGCCGATCGGCCGGTATCTTCTTCCAGATGGATTCTCGTGATATTTATACCCTTAAGCCTCGCTTTTGAAACGAGCGGCTTGTCGTATTGGGAAATCTGGTAGCCTTTCGGCAAATCGGGATAGAAATAATTTTTCCGGTCGAATTTTGTCTCTTTGGCTATTTCGCCGTTCAGCGCCAGGCCGGCTTTAATTACCGCCTCGACGGCTTTTTGGTTGATGGTCGGAAGCGCGCCCGGGTGTCCCAGGCAAATCGGGCAGGTATTTTGATTGGGATTTTTTTCTTCCGGATCGTTAAAGCAGTCGCAAAACATTTTGGTTTTAGTTTTAAGCTCAATATGTATTTCCAGCCCGATTGTCGGAAAATAGTCCATAAAATTATTATTTTAATTATAAGTTTACCCTCCCGTCTTTTCAAATCAAAAAATTTTATTATCAAAAGTAAGTAATCGCATTAAAAGATGTATAAATTTAAAAAACAATCTTTTTTGAAAAAATAAGAGGGATGCCGCTTTCGTATTTTCAAACAAAGCCCGCGCGTCAGCTTTTAGCCTTGGCGGGAAATTGACTCGAATCGGATGGCTTGCTATCCTGAAATTAGAATTTTGAGATTTAAAAACAAGGGAGGAGCTATGCCGAAAATACTGAATCCGAAACTGCTTGGACCAGAGGCGTCGAAATTAAAAGATTTTCTTGAAAAAAATATAGTCAAGCAGAGAATGGCGATTAATAAAATCGCCGGAGCTTACAATCTTTACCTATCGCCCTTAAGAAATATTCATCCGCGGCCGATATTTTCGGGGTTTTTCACCGGTCCCAGCGGCGTCGGTAAAACGCTGCTCGCGCAGCTCTTAGCCGAATATTTTTACGGTAAAAGAGACGCGTTTATAAAGGTTGACTGCCCGAATTATTCTCAGGAGCACGAATTATCCCAGTTGATTGGCGCGCCGGCTGGTTATGTCGGTCACTACGACTCGGAAACAGGCGAGGGGACGCCGCCGATTCTTTCACAGAGTAATATCGAAAAGTTTTTTGTCGAAAAAACAATAAACACCGAAGAAGGAAAAAAACTCCAAAAATGGCAGGATAGGCTTAACGCGGAAATTAAAGCGGCGAAAGAGAGCGGCGACAGGGTGGCGCTGATTAGTCTGGAGATTGAACGGTCAAAATTCAATTCGGAGGTTATTAAGTTTTGGGCTAAGGCTAATTACGACGAGAACGGAAAAAGAACAAAGCCGATTTCCATTATTCTTTTCGACGAGATAGACAAAGCGAGTCCCTCACTTCATAATTTCCTGCTTCCCGTGCTGGACTCCGGCGAGACAACCCTGAAGGACAATGAAAGCGTAAGCTTTTTGGCGTCGTTTATAATAATGACTTCCAACGCCGGCTCAAGAGAGCTGGCAAAGAATACCATAGGGTTCGCGACTTCAAAGGATAATTCTAAAAAAGGGACGTTCCATATTGCCCAAGAAGAACTGAGGAGGATGTTTAGGCCGGAATTTATCGGAAGGATTAAAGAAAACATCGTTTATTTCGAAAATCTTGACCATGGCGATATGATGCGAATTTTAAGATCGAATCTTACGGTTATGCATAATCAGTTATTAGAAGCCAAATTTCCGATATTGGTTATTATTCCGGACGACGTTAGGGAGTATGTTCTCAAAGAGGCTACCGATCATCCGGAATACGGCGCCAGAATGATAAGCCAAAAGTTGGAAGACCTGATTCGCCAGCCTCTGGCTAATTTAATAGCCAGCGGCCAGATAATAGAAAAAGACGAAATCGTAGTTTCTCTCGGCGAGAAAAAGGAAAGCGGTAAATACGATATACAATTTACGAAAATCTAAGCGTTCCCCGCTCAATAACGAGCGGGGATTTTTTATCCGAAATAGAGTTCGCTATGGCTGGCGGCGAATAAAATTATTTATTTTTGAAAGCGCCTCGTTTTTGTTTTTTACCCAAAAAATTCCGGGGTCGCGCCTGAACCAAGTCATCTGCCTTTTGGCGTAATCCATTATTTCTTTTTGTAATTGGCCGATCATTTCTTTTTTGGAAATTATCCCTCTTAAATACCTTGAAGCAAAGCGGTATTCCAGACCGAAATCATCGAGCTTTTTCCAGCTTACTCCACGGCGGTGAAGTTTTTTTATTTCATTTATCATTCCCGTTTTTAATCTTTTTTCCAGTCTTTCGGAAATCAATTCTTTTAATTTGTTCCTGTTTTTGGCGATCCCTATTTTAATAACATCGTAAGGCGAAGATTTTTTAAGCGGTGGAACGGGTTTTCCGGTGGCGATAATTATCTCAAGCGCCCTTGTTAGCCGGCGCTTGTTAAACCAGTCGATTGTTTTTGCCCGTTCGGGGTCGAGTTTTTTAAGTTTTTCAAAAAGTTGGCCGACTGATTTTTTTTCAAGCCCGGCTCTTATTTCCGGACGAGGCGAGATTTTCGGAAATTCGTAATCGTAAATCAGCGAGTCTATGTAAAATCCGGTGCCGCCGCAAATAATCGGGATTTTTCCTTTGGCTAAAATTTTTTTAACGGCTAAGCGGGCGAGCTTTTGGTAATTGGCGGCGGTAAATGGCCGCCGGCTTTTTGGAGAAGCGATGTCCAAAAGATAATGGGGGACGCCCTTCATTTCTTTTTTCGTTATTTTTCCGGAACCGATATCCATCTCCTTATAAACCTGGCGGGAATCGGCGGAAATTATTTCCGCGCCATCATTTTTAAATTTCCTTTTGGATTTTTTTGAACCAAGCCAGAGGGCGATATTAACGGCCAAGTCTGATTTACCCGAAGCGGTCGGCCCCAGGACAACGATGATTTTAGGTTTTTCGGCCATCTAAAACGAAGATTAAATGTTTTCAGCTTTCTTTTCTTTAAGAAAGGCGCGCCATTTTTCCAGAAATTCCAAAAATACCTGGAATGGAGTATCAATAAGGACGTTCAGGAAAATAATTACGGCGTTGTATCTTGAGAGCTGTCCGGCCAGCCAGTGGCCTATCTTGATTACCGGCAGGGAAATTAAATCAATAAGGAAATGCAAGAAATTTTCTTTTTTTTCGACGATTTCCAGTTCTTTGGCCCGGTCTCTGATTTTAACTCCGGCAAAGGAGATAAGGCAGACGAAGAAAATAAAAACTATTTGCGAAAAGACGCTGAAGCGCAGCTTTCTTAAAATTTCGATAATCAGGCCGAAAGTCAGGAAAAAAGTCAGGGCGTAAACCAAGTAAATTATAAAATTGGTTAAAACGCTTCTTTTTCTTGGCGCCTTAATTTGGTAGCGATCTTCTTTCTCGCGCCGGTAGGCGATTTTTATGCCTTCGATAATTACTTGCTGGCGGTTGTCTTTCCCGGGGGTTTTGATGGTGGCTATCAGAAGAAGCATCAGAAGCGGAGGAATAAGAATGTTGATGGTCAAAGAAAAGTAGCTAAATTTTCCGGCGACGTATTTATCAAAGGGTATCTCTAGCGCGATAACCAAAAGCACTTTGGAGATGAAAATCGAAAGAGTGGCGTATATCGCCGCCCTCCTAACCCTCTCTTTTATTATTTTTTCTCTTTTGTCGTAGGCCGCGCCCAGCGAATTTTCCAAATTTTCCGGACTTTTCAAAAATTCCTCGGCTTTTTGGGGTTCTTGAGAAACGACGTCTCCTAAAACCAGGTAGGGGGCGTCGTATTTTTCGCAGATAGCGTAAAATTTTTTGGCCGCCGGATGGCTGAATTGGTTATTTATGTTTTCCCAAATAAGGTAAATATTTTTGGCGATGTCTTCCAGCCGGTCGTTTTCGAGATTATCCCAATCGGGATATTGCATTTTGATAAGGTTGTAGCTGATAAGCGGCTGGTCGAATTTGAACAGCGCTTTTTGCGTCGCGATGTAAATCTGGATATTTTTTTCCGCTTCATTGAGTTTGTAGTGGGCGGCCGCTTCGGGGAGGAGTTCTATTTTCGCGACCATCGACTGGAACATATAGTTGATGAGAGCTTTTTGCCTGAGCGGAGGGTCGAGGATTTCTTCGATTTCGCAGGCGGCTACTTTCAGGAGCCAGCGGCCCAGTTCTTTTTTTTCTTCGTCGGCGGGGGCGTTTTTCAAAATATATATATACCTGTTGAGCGCCCTTTGAGTGTCGGCTATTTTAGATTCTTCGATTTTATTATTTTCGAAATAACCGCCGCGGATAAGCTCCAAAATCAACGATTCGGCAAGGTCATTGCTTTCTTTTTGGAAAACCAGGCGGCGCTTCAAATCTCTTTCGATGGCGACTTTTCTTATCAGGTGTTCTTCGTGCCAGTCAACGATTGATTTTATTTTTTCGTAGAAAAACGCCAATCGGGAGGCGACTTCGTCGGCGTGGATAAGCGGGGCGCCTTCGGCTGAAGTCAGCGAATCCTGCCAGGCCTTGTAATTGTTTATTAAATTTTCGGTAAGTTGGGAAATTTCGGTCATTTTAAGATTTATTATTTATTTCCTGCTTGATTTTTTCGATAAACTCGTTGATTTTCATTTCGCCGCTCTGGCCTCTTTCGTAGTGCCGGACACTGACGTTTTTATTTTTTTCTTCCTTTTCGCCGATGACCAGAATATACGGGATTTTTTCTGTTTCCGCTTCGCGGATACGCTTTCCTAAAGTCGCGTTATCCTTGTCCAGCTCGGCTCTGACGTCGCTTTCCTCAAGATGCTGGAGGACTTCTTCGGCGTATTTAAATTGGTTTTCGCCGATATTTATTATTTTTACCTGGACAGGAGAAAGCCAGAGGGGGAATTTGCCGGCGGTTTTTTCTATCAAAAAAGCGAAGAATCTTTCGAATGAACCCAAAATCGCCCGGTGGATTATGACGGGCGGCTTTTCTTTGCCGTCATTATCTATGTAAGCGAGATTAAACTTCGGCGCGGAATAAAAATCAACCTGAATGGTGGCGATGGTGTCTTCTTTCCCGTGAATGTCTTTTATCTGGATATCGATTTTCGGACCGTAAAAAGACGCCTCGCCTCGCGCCTCTTCGAAATTCAAGTCCATTTTCTTGAGTGTTCGCCTTAAAATATCGGAAGCGTTTTCCCATGTTTTTTTATCTTTGACGTCGCCGAACTTTTCCTTATTCTTGAAGTCGGGCAGGGAAAGCCGGAACCAGTAATCGTAAATCTTGAAGTCGTCGTAAACTTTCTTGTGCATTTTCAAAATTCTGATTACTTCTTCTTCTATTTTTTCCGGCGTTATGTAAATATGAGCGTCGTTTTGGGTAAAGCCGCGAACCCGGATAAGTCCGCTCAAAACTCCGGAGCGTTCGTAGCGGTAAACCGTGCCGAACTCGGCGATGCGCAGGGGCAAATCGCGGTAGCTTCGGGGGTTGTGCCGGTAAATGGAGTGGTGGTGGGGGCAATTCATCGGCTTCAGGTAATAGGTTTCTTCCTCGATTCTGATCGGGGCGTACATATCTTCTTTATAATGAGCGAGGTGGCCGGAAGTTTTATAAAGCTCTTCTTTGGCGAGTTGGGGAGTTAAAACATGAAAATAGCCGTTTTTTTGCTCGAGGTTGTAAATGTAATCCTCTATAAGGCGGCGGATAAAATAACCTTTGGGCAGCCATATAGGCAATCCTTTGCCGATTTTCTCGTCAATCATAAAGAGTTCCAATTTTTCACCCAAAATCCGATGATCGCGTTTGGCTATTTCTTCCTGGAGTTTCAGGTAGTCGGCCAGCTCTTTTTCGGTTTCGAAGGCGGCGCCGTAAATCCGGGTAAGCATCCGGTTTTTTTCCGAGCCGCGCCAGTAGGCGCCGGCCGTTTTAAGCAGCTTAAAAGAGTCGGGTTCTATTTCGCTTGTCGATTTGATATGCGGTCCGGCGCAAAGGTCGATAAAAACAGCGGACTCGCGCTGATTGGAAGCGGATTTGCGCGGGAGGCGGGCGGCGTAGGTTGAGATGGATTTTTTATTTTTATGAAGTTCTTCGATGAGTTCCGATTTATAAGGCTGATCGCTGAACAACTTTTTGGCGGTCGGATAGGCGATTTTTTCCTTTTTAAAAATAAGGCCTTGTTTTATCAGCTCTCTAACGCGTTTTTCGATAGCGGGTAAATCCTCGTTTTTAAGCGGAGAAGGGAGATCGAAATCGTAATAAAAGCCGTTTTCAATAACCGGCCCGATAGCGAGCTTCGCCTTCGGGAATTTTTCCAAAACGGCAATCGCCAAAAGATGAGCCAAAGAGTGCCTTTTTTCTTCTATTTTGGATATTTTTTTAGCCATTTTTAAGGGTTTAATTGATTTCTATCATAACCGATTAAGTTCCAAATTAAAAGATTGACAAATAATTTTTATCTGATATACTGTCAGCAGTTCTTAACAAGAGTAAAAAAGGAGAAAAAAATGAAAAGAGCAATCAGCGTGGTTGCGGGCGTTGTTCTTTATTTTATGGCAAATGCGGTGGCCTCGGGAAACACGTCGCTCTTTAGAGCGTACGCTATCGTGTTCACGGCTTATTTTGTCGGGGTTATAGCTTGCCATATTTTAAATAACTAAACAAAGTAACGCGGAATATAATCGGTCGACATTTTCAAATAACAGATTAGTTTCTAACCCTCGATTTATCGAGGGTTTTTTCTTGCGGCG
>CAZODS010000019.1:0-9554 GCA_964578705.1 uncultured Candidatus Saccharibacteria bacterium | reverse complement strand
CCGCCGCATCTTATAAATTACCGAGCCAATATCTTCGCGATGAAAAAAGCCGGGGTTACGACGATAATATCCTTAAACGCGGTCGGCGCCATTTCGCCGTCCATAAAACCGGGGGATTTTATCGTTATGGACCAGTTTATCGATTTTACCAAGTCCCGACAATCGACTTTTTTCGAGGGCGGCAAAAACGGGGTTGTCCATACCGATATGACCAATCCTTTTTGCGAAACGGCCAGGCGAGCCGTCCTAAAAGCCTTTTCGGAACTTAAAATAAAATGCGTAAACGGCGGGGCTATCGCGGTTTGCGAGGGGCCGCGCTACGAAACGGCGGCGGAGATCAAGGCTTATAAAATTTTGGGAGCGGACATCATTGGGATGACGACTTACCCGGAGGTTGCCCTGGCTAGAGAAGCGGGAATCTGCTATGCCGCGATTGGCATTGCTTCCAATTATGCCGCCGGCATTTCCAAAAAACCTTTGAGCCACCGGAAAGTTCTCGCGGCAATGAGTGAAAAAGAAAAAGATTTAAGAAAATTAATTCTAAAATCTGTGGAATTTATTGGTTCTAAATGAATAAGTTGCCGCTAAAATTAAAAATCCAGATTCGTCGGGTTTGTTGATTTTGGTGGTTGTATTATGATATACAAAAGGTCGGTTTATTAATGAAATATAAAGTATACTATGGACGAAAAAATGGAAAATAAAATGAATGATGAGATGAAACATCCCGAAGGTTGCCGCTGCTATGATTGTATGGGATACGACCATATGCGTCATATGCATATGAATGGTATGTGCTGCCACGGCTATATGGGCGGCCACAAGCTGATAAAAATAATTATCGGCTTGATTATTCTAGTAGTTGTCTTCTGGGCCGGCGTTAAAATCGGGGAAATTGGAGCGCTGTATGGAGTTTATTCTCCGCGCGGAATTTATATGATGAGGGGAATCAGCCCCGATTCCTGGTACGGAATGATGGGGGGCTATTACGCTTTGCCAACCTCAACAACAGCGGCGCCAACGAAGTAAAATATTTATTCAAACAAAAAATCCGCTCTAATTATTGAAGCGGATTTTTTGTTTCGAGTTACGCGAATCCCGGAAAATAATCGGTTTTAATCCGATTTTTTTTGACGCCCATTTCTTTTAACGCGACGCCGAAGCCTTTCACCATCGACGGCGGACCGGAAATATAAAAAGTTCTTTCGCGATAATCAGGGACTTCTTCGGCTATTATTCGCGGCGTTAGCCGCCCTCGATATTTATTTCGGGAATCCGGAATATTTTCTTCGTCCGTCATAACATAAACGGTTTTAATCCCTAAATTTTTTTTCGCCTTTTCCAGAATTTCCCTATAAGCGATGTCGTCGGAGTTTTTATTGGAATAAAAAACGACAACCGGCCTTTTTTCGTTCCTATCCAGCAGATATTTAATCATGCTCCGAAAAGGCGTGATGCCGATGCCGCCGGCCATAAAAACTAATTTTTCAGCGGGGTCGTTAGGCATAACGAAATCGCCGGATAGTTGCGAAGCGACAATAATATCGCCCTTCTCCATCTTCGCCATTGTTTTTTTGAAACTGCTCGATTTTTCGTAAAATTTAATTCCCGCTCTGATTTCATTTTCGGTTGGCGAAGAAGCCAGAGTGAAGTATCTCCTGATTCCCCGGTTGTCGGGATGATTATGCGCCAATGTCCATTCCATATATTGGCCCGGCTTAAAATCAATTTTTTTATCGGAATCGAAAATGAAGTCGTACTGCCCGCCGCCGATTTTTATTTTTTCTTTAAGCCTTAAAACCAGCTTTTTCTTCGGGCTGATCAGGTAAGAAAAAATATTTCCCGCTACGAGCGTCAGTTCCGGAGTGGAATAAATTCCGCCGATATGGACGTAAGGGGCGAAAAGAAATCCGGCCAGCGCGCCATAAGCTATCCGCGAGTTTTTTCCAGGGGGAGTCGTCAGCGGTTCGGTAAGCATAATTAAGGCAAAAAACAAAATAGGAGACAGCAATAAAATTTTTTCAACACCGATAACCGGATTTTCTCCCGCCGCTATTTTTGGCAGCAGAATAGCCGTAAAGGCCGCGGCAAAAAACACTAGAACCAAATTACGCCTTTTTATTTTTCTTGTTATAATCGCTCCCAGAACAAAAACAAAAGGCGCCATAACCGCCGTCCCTATCCACCAACTGGCGGAAAGATTTAATCCGAACGAAGTCAGCGCCACGGCGATGGCGGCCGGATTGAAAATATGCTTTTTGCCTATCGCGAGGATGTATTTAGAGGCCATCGCCAAAATTCCCGCCCAAACTGCGAGAGTGAAATACTGGATGTCGTAAAGAGACTGGGGCGGCGTTATTATAACCGCCAAAATAAGAGCGGTAATTACGGCCGATTCAAGGTTTGACGGCGCCTCGAAAACGCGGGAAAAAATCAAATTAACCAGCCAGCAAATGGCGGCGATAAAAACGGCGGAAAATAAAACGTAAACCGGCGCGTAAGGAAGGATGCCGAAGTATCCCAAAACGGCCGCGGCGGCGATTAAAATCGCCAGACAATAAATAACCAGCCGATACATCGTTATCCGGCCGATTATTTTATCGATAAACCCCATGATTTTTTTGATTAAATTAACCATAAACGTATTTCTCGAATCCGCTCGTCATGGTGGCTAGGCCGTTTTTATCAACCACATAGCCCTCGAGTCCGCTGGTTTTTTCGATAAACTTTATCCCTTTTTCTCCCATCGCGAAAGCGGCCGTGGCGAACCGGTCGGCTTCGTAAATATCCGGTCCGACAACGGTCAGACTGATAATGGCTGATAATTCTTTCGCGCGCTCTTTTGGATTATAAATATGTTGGCCGCGGATATACGTTCCCGAAGTCGCTACCCCGTTATTTTTGAGCCGTAAAACTTTTATTATTTCTTGATTGTTGAAAGGATTTTTTATGCCAACCGACCAATTTTTACCTTCGGCGTTTTTTCCTCGCGTTTGGATATCTCCGCCGGCGTTTATGTAAAAATTTGAAAGGCTGCCGGCTTCCAAAATTTTGGCGGCATTATTTATCGCCCAACCTTTGACCAGTCCCGATGGGTCGTATTTTTTTCCGTTCCAAATATCAAAATAATCACCGGTTTCTTTTTTTGTTTTTTCCGCCAAGGCAAAAACCTCTTTCATCTCGTCGCTTCTTTTGTCTTCGCTTATTACTCCTTTATTTATTTTGCTTATTTCGCTTTCGTCTTTGTAAGTGCTGAATTTTTCGTCAATATGCCCGAAATATGAAAATATTTTTTCAAAATCTTTTCCTGTGGCAAAATTGTCGGCGATTTCTATCGTTATTGGCATACCCATTAAAATTCTTATTTGTTTCATAGTTAATTTTTTGCCTGCGCCAGCGCGGAAGAAAGAGACTCAATAAAAGCGCCGCTGGTTTCGGTGGCTCCCGAAACAGTGTCTACTTTGGCGCTTTGCGCCCGAATAGCCTCGGTTTTTAAAATCGGCATCGCGTAGGAATTTATGGCTACAGAATGCATCATATCCTGCGGATAATTCAAAAAAACAACGTCGGTAATCTTGCCGCCAAAAATAACGGCTTCAACCTGGACATTGCCGTAATAAGCATCGGCGGAACTGCCGGTATATTTCCCGTCCGCATATAGGCCGTTTTTGGCAGGCGTTTTAATCGGCTCGCTTTTTATCGGCTGGGCGACCGCTGGCGCGGGGGGCGGGCTTTGAGTTTGTGTCAGGCTTTGGTTTATCGGCGCCGGATTATTTTCGACGGGAGGAGGCTGGTTAGAACTCAGAGGAGTCAGGATATAGTCGGAGCTTCTGGTTATTAAGGCGTAAAAAATAAACGCCAAAATAACAAAAGCCGAAAGAAAAATTTTTTTCATGCGCTTAATTAATATTTATACTAAAAACCGTGATTTTAATTGCCGTTTTTAATAATAGAAAAATTTCGATTCCAACTTTATTTTATTATAACAAAAATAAGCGTTTTTTAGCCGACTATGTCCGGGCGAAGGCGATCTCCTTTGTTCTATGGCAAAAACCAGCTATTTTTTCAAGCCGGAAATAAAGAGCGTTTCTGTCGGGAACGCGAATTTAGCAGCAGCCCTGATGAGAATGTTCCGATTTTTTTTCGGTTAATTGCTTTTGATATTTTTCTTTGCAATTTTCCGAACAAAATTTTTTGCCGAAAGCTTCGGGATATTCAACCCCTTTCTTTAATTCCATTTTACAAACCGGGCATTTTTCGTTAAATAAATTAAACATAAAATTAATTTTTTATTTTTTCGACCTTTATGGAAGTTTCCACGAGAACGTCCTTGTGGCGACTCCGCCAATATTAGCAATCGTCAGCGTAATGCTTCGCGGCTTCGACGGCGGGGCGGGAAATACAAGCGTTCCTTTTCGATGATGCCAGCTCGGGTTGGGGTCATCCCATCTTATCGGCAATAACGCGTCTCCTTTGTCATCCGTTAGAATTGCCGCTTTTGTAAGATCGGCATCGGTTTCCTGGTGGGCGCTCAAGGAGACGCCAAAGCTCCATTCGCTCGAGGCGAGATTAAGCGGTAAAACTTCGATTTCAGCCCAACCGTCAGAGTTGTCTATGGGTTTGAACGCGAACGAGGTTGTCGCGATATCATTTCCTAAAGTTCGCGGCAATCGGATGCCTGATTGACCCCAGGCCCACAAAAAGAATCCGGCAGCCGCGGCAACAATAATCGCTATAATCAGATTTAATTTTTTCATGTTGTTTGTTTTTTATTCTTATTAATTTTTACGATTTTATTGAGAACGTAGGCGATGCCGGCAAGATTGAGCGCGATAGCCGCCCAAAAGAGCCGCGTTTGGTATTCGCCGATAAATGACGCGAAAGCGCTGATGCCGACAAGCGGCAGGATGTTTGCCAGATAATGGGCGCAGCAGGAAACCATGGCGGCGGTCGAGGTCGCGCCCGTGGTTACCACTACGGCCTTGCCGTTAGCGCGGCCGCGAACCGTTTGTTTTAGATAAGAATAAAGCCCTATTTGAATTCCAAAGCCAAGCGTCAAAGAGGCGTAATAATACCAAAATTTAAAGAACTGGTTTTCGGTAAACAAAAATCCGGATATCAAAGAAATAACGGTGAAATATGCCAGAACAAGCGAGAAAGCCGCGATTAATCCCCAGACAACAGGTTTTGCGGCGTCATATTTTTCCATATTAATTTAATGCTTGAAGTTTCTCGAAGATCAGATCGTTGTCAATGCCCATGCTTGGATCGTCGTAAACAAAGCGGACGACACCCTGCTTGTCTATCAAAACGAACGAATGGCCCGGGTAAGATCCGTAATGCATTGATGATGGCGCGGTAAGCATTCCGAATTCCTGAGAAACCGATCTATCCTCATCAAATAAGACAGTCGCTTTGCCGAGTTCGGGCATTTTAGCTATTGCCTGTTGCCACTCGTTAGGAGAATCTATTGTGACCGAAAGCGCGATAGTGCTGGACGTTTGAAAACGATTATCGGTTGCCAGAGCGACCATTTGATTCCAGCAGGCGGGATAGCACATAATGCCCTCATTAAAGAAAAGGACGATATTTTTCCCTTTTAAGCTATCCGGCGAATAAGAATTTCCATTTCGATCTTTAAGAGAAAACTGGGGCGCCGGTTTATTGAGAAGCGCGTTGCCAAAATTGCCGGAATCGGCGGCGTTAGAATTTTGTCCAGCGCTTCCTCCGTAATTTAAGGCGACAATTCCTCCGATAATAAGCGAGGCGGCGACAAAAACGCCGATGATTTTAACGATGTTTGATGTTTTTTTATTCATTTTTTATTTTTTAATTGTTTAATTGCGACTATTGTTAGAAAGAAAAATAATCCCGCAAATAGAATTGCCCAGCCGTATTGCGGCATCCAGCCGATAAAAGGAGACAAGAAATTATTCAGTTTCGTGAGGTAGATATTTATGTCTACTTGCAGCATTGAATGGACGGCGACCTGGTTCATTGATGCCCAGTAAAGCGTGAGGATTCCCATCGCTGAAAAAGTTATTCCCGCCAGCAAATCGGACAGCCTTATACTGGCGATTTTTCCGAATAACGGAAATATTACCGGTTTTCTGGCGCTCAAAAGGCGGTCGGTAATTTTGGAGTTATCGAGAAGCGAGGCGAGAATAAAGAGGGGCGCAACCATTCCCAGTACGTAGGCGAGCGTGTAAACGATGCCCCACAAAAATGAACCCGGCAGCACCGAAAGCGCGAGCGCTCCCGCGAGGACCGGAGCGCAGCAGGTTGTGGCTATTCCGGAAAATATGCCGAGCATAAATACCGACCAAGCGTTTTCTTTTCCGGTGAGTTCGGGTTTGGGACGCAGGGATTTTGGCATAGGCAACCGTTTTCCGAAAAGAAGCGATACGCCCAAAGCGAAAAGCAGCGCGCCGATAATCGTGAAGATAACGCGGTGATAATGGCTGAAAAATTGCCCCAGCGCCGAAAACCCCAGTCCCAGCGGCAGAAACACCGTCAGAATGCCAAGGAAGAACACGAAAGTCATCAGGAAAACTTTTCGCCGCGTCTGGAAAACCAGGCCGAAGTAGGACGGCAAAAGAACGGTGACGCAGCAGGGCGCGAATAAGGCGGCAATTCCCGCGATGAAGGCGGCGGCGAGCGAAGTTCCGATTATTGTTTCCATAATTTTATGGGCGGAACGAAATTAGACTCCGCAACTGCTTGATTTTCCCGCCGACAAAGGGTATTGATTTCCCTGATTCTGCAAACTCACTCCGCAGTTGGATGATTGATTTTTCGGCAGAGGAGGAACCTGGCTTTGGATTGCTTGGTAGCCCTGGATGCTTGAATAGGCGGCGCCCAAAACTGTTTTTGGGTTAATATTGTCCCAGCCGACGCCTTTACCGGCGAAATATCGGGCGATCGTTAAATAGGTATCCGGAAACCAGTAGGAATTTACCGCGAGCGCCGCCTGATACATCTGATTTTCTGTCGCGCCTTGCGAAGCCATAAGCTCTAAAAGTCCCAGCATCGCCATTCCGTGGTTGCAATCCGGAAAATATGCCGAATTTCCACAGCAAGGGCGGTAAATATTTTTTGCCACGGCTTCAACAAGCAATTGTTCGCTTGGCGTGAGCGTTACGAATTGGTGGGCGCTATAATGATTCATTGGATTTCCTTCGGCAATTGTCCAGCCGCCCGTTGAGGCGAAGTTTGCCGCGCCGCCATATTGCGGATCTTGCATCGGCCCATTTTCAAGAATTGGGTTTTTATTACCAAGGCCAAATGCCCAAAGGAGATTTAAGATAATGCCGGCGTTCTGTTTGTTGATGACGAGATTGCCGTTATTTGGCGAATCAAGAAGCGCTTGCTCATCGACGGTCAGTCCGCCATTTTGGGCGTATAGCGCCTTAAATTGAGATTCATTAATGACTCCCGTCGCGGTCATTTTTTGCCCGAGGCTTCCCCATCGAACCGGCAGTAAAATTCCGCCTGATGGCGCTACGGCTTCGCTTAGAGCGTCGGCGGCTTGAGGCGATCTCTGCTGCGAATAAGCGGCCGTGCCGTAATTATCGGCTTTATCGGCGGATAAGCCGGTGACATAAATCCATATCCCCGAAATGACGATCAAAGAAACAATGATTGTTCCAAAGAAATTATTTTTTTTTGGTTTTGACGGTTCGGGATCAATAAGTCCGTCATCCTGCTTTGTTTTTATTATTTGTTCTTCATATTTATTTTCCATTTTATTTTTGTTTTTTATTCGCTTGCGACTAAAAAACCGCTTAAAGCGCGGTTTGAAACTGCAAGCTAAAAAGCGCGAATTATTTTTCGGCTTAAACGCTTGCAGCGAGAGCGGAAGAACAATCCCGTTTTTCGTGGATAGCCATCCACTTGGTTAATTTTTCCCCGATTGTTTGTTTTTCGGATTCGCGATAAAAATAATATTTTTTCCGGCGAACGGAAATAATTTTTTTAAAATCAAATGACGACACAATGTAAATTAAAGTAATAAAGGCAACGAGCGCGGCTATCGCGCCGGACGCGGCAATAATGTTTGTTAATTCCGTCAGCGCTCCAATATGGGCTAAGGCGTATTCCAACGGATCTACGCCGGTTTTACAGCCGTCTCCCATCAATGTCAGCGGGCATCTATCGTGGTTCATCATAATAAACGCGCCGAAGAGCAATATTCCGGCAAAAACTATTATTCCGATGGCGGCAAAAAATGGTTTCATATTATTTTCGTTGCGATAAGCGGTATACTTTTAAGATTTCCGCGTTGGCTTTTTTCTCTTGGCCGCTTTTTATTTGCGCCGCCACGTGAGAAGATAAGTGGTTCTCCAGAATCAGGTATTCGATTCCGGAAAGCGCCTGCTTTATCGCGGAAGACTGCGTAATAATATCTATGCAGTATTTGTCTTCATTAATCATTTTTTCGAGTCCGCCAAGCTGTCCCTTGATTATTTGAAGCCGGCGAAGAGTCTGTTTTTTAAAATTTATTTCCATTTAACGCAGTATACCTCGGCGGGGTATTTTTTGTCAACTTGAGCAGACGCTTGACAACGAATACCCTATGGGGGTATAATAGAATTATGATTATTTCCGAACAATACGCCTGGTTTTTCGGAAGCCTGCTTCTTCTGGCGATATGGGCGGTTATTTATATTTTCCTCAATAAAGAAAGCCGGAGAGAAATGCTTATTGTAAGCGCCTACACCTCGCTTCTTGGATTCACCGAGCCGATTTTTGTGCCGCGATATTGGAGCCCCTTTTCTATTTTTAATCTTGCGCGCCGCACCGGATTCGATATCGAAAGCCTTATTTTTTCTTTTGCGCTTGGCGGCATCGCGGTCGTTCTTTACGAGTTGATTTTTCCAAAACGTCACGACGTCATAAACGGAGAAGAACGCCGTAGCGCGCGGCACCGCTATCATTTTTGGGCGCTCATTTCGGCGCCGATTATTTTTGCGGCGCTTATCCTTTTCACCCCGATGAATCCCATTTACGCGAGCTTTATCGCCTTTATTGGCGGAGGGATAGCAACCTGGTATTGCCGTCCGGACCTGAAAAAGAAAATGTTTGCCAGCGCTTTCCTTTTTCTGGGATTGTATTTTGTTTATTTTTCCGCTTTTATCGCTTTTTATCCCGATTACGTTAAACAGGTGTGGAATCTTTCCGCTCTCTCCGGAATTTTTATCTTTGGCGTACCGCTTGAGGAACTGATGTTTGCTTTTGGCTTTGGCTTTTTGTGGTCGAGCGTTTACGAACATATAACGTGGCATAAACTGATGGAATAATTTTATATGAAAAATAATTATCAAGCGATCAAAAAAGAAAATAAGATTTTATATCAGTGTCCGGAATGCGGATTATACTATAAAGAAAAGGAGTGGGCGGAAAAATGCGAAGCATGGTGCCGGGAGCATAAGAGCTGCAATATTGAAATCACGAAGCGCGCGGTCGATAAAAATTCCGATAGTGTCATCAAATAATAGAAAATATTTTTAAAAAAATGAATAACAATAATAATCAAAATATAAAAACGACGGAAA
>CAZODS010000018.1:6502-9558 GCA_964578705.1 uncultured Candidatus Saccharibacteria bacterium | reverse complement strand
ATTAAAATTACAAGCGAAGGATGAATAACGGCGAAGCTGTTATTTAGACTGAGCGAAGTATTTTTATGAGTAAAGCGATTAAAATTACAAGCGAAGGATGAATAACGGCCCTGATATTATTCGGACTGGGCGCCGTAATTTAATAAAGCGCGGCGAATCGCCGTTCGCTGCTTTAAATTTTTGTTATGGCAAACTTGAAGTTGAGTTAAGTAAATTAAGAGATTGAAGGTCAATTTTTTTGATGATTGTAATTTCTTTGCCCAGAGATTTTTTTGCCTGAATGTTGAAAGTATTGAGTCCGGGCGATAGGGCGGCATTTATCGACCAGGATCCGTCGGGTTCGATATTTACTTTTTCTCCGTTAATGGTAAGCTGGTCGGCATTTTTTACGGCGCCGTTTAATGGATAAGTGCTCGTGGTTGTTATTGAAATATCGTTTGCCGGGCTGTTTACTGTTAAAACGGGCTCTCCGAAAATCCTGCCGAAATTTAAAATTAAATACGCCGACAAAACCAGGAAAATAAAACCGGCCACAATAATTTTATTCCAACTTTTCAAAGCAAAGCGGTTTTGAGGCAGGGCGTCGGCCGGACCCGAGGAGGCGGCCGAAACTCGTTCGCTGATGGTTTTCCACCAGGGGGCGTAATCGAAATTAAGGATCTCGCCCAATCTTTTCAGATAGCCGCGCAAATAAGGGGCCGAAGGCATCTTTTCGTACCGTTCGTTAATCAAATTATCTAAATTCTTGGCGGAAATATTGCTGATTTCACTCAGCTTTTGGGGCGTTAAATTTTTCTCCTTTATTTTTTCTTTTAAGAAATCCGAAAAATTGCGGCTTTCCATAATTTATTTTTATGTTTTCGAAGCCAGGTATTCTTCAATGTGCTCCTCGAATATATCTCTTGGCTTGGCGCCTTCTCCGGGACCGATAAAGCCGTCTATTTCCATTAAATCCAGAAGGCGGGCGGCTCTCGCGTAGCCGACTTGCAGCCTGCGCTGGAACAGCGAGGCGGAAGCCTTCTTAGCTTCCAAAACTACCTTCACGGCTTCATCATACAGCTCGTCTTTTTCTTCTTCAAGATATTCGCCGAAAGCGTCGAGTTTTTCGGGATAATTGCCGGCAGTCGCGTTTACAGGCGCGTCGATATTTTCCGTTAAATTATAAAATTCGCTGTTTTTGGTCTTAACAAAATCGGCGACTTTGTTTATTTCTTCCTCCGAAAGGTAAGCGCTTTGGATTCTTTTCGGCTTGGAAATGTCGGCGGAGATAAAAAGCATATCGCCGGCGCCCAGAAGTTTTTCGGCGCCGCTTGTGTCTAAAATTGTCCGGGAATCAACCTGGCTTGCCACCTGCAGCGCCACTCTGGCGGTGATGTTGGCCTTAATAAGGCCGGTGATTATTTCAACCGACGGCCTTTGGGTTGAGAGTATTAAATGGATGCCGGTGGCTCTTGCCATTTGCGCCAGCCTGACGATATAGCCTTCGACTTCCCGGCCATAGCTGGTCATTAAATCCGCCAGTTCGTCTATAATTATAAGAATGTAGGGTAGCCTTTCCTCACTGCCTGTTAAGTTGGTATTATAGCTTTGAATATCCCGCCGTCCGGCCTGTTGGAGCGTGTCATAGCGCCTGTCCATTTCGGCTATTGCCCAGCGGAAAACAGCTAAACTTTTTTTATTGTCGGTGATGACTGGGCTGATTAAGTGGGGGATTCCTTCGTAAGCGTAAAGTTCGACTCTCTTCGGGTCTATTAGAATCAGCCTAAGAGTTTCGGGCGAATTTTTATAAAGGAGAGAGACTATCAGCGAGTGGATGGCCACGCTTTTTCCCGAACCGGTGGCTCCGGCTATCAAGAGGTGGGGCATTTTTTCAATGTTGACGAAAATTGATTCTCCGCTTACATCCCGCCCCAAAGGAAAAGTTAGAAGCCCCGATTTTCGGAATTCATCGTAGTTTAAAAGGCTGCCAAGCCGGACCAAGGCGGCGGCTTTGTTCGGAACTTCTATTCCTACCAGTGATTTTCCCGGTATAGGAGCTTCTATTCTGATAGGATGGGCTGCCAGAGCCAGAGCTAAATCCTGGCCCAAAGCGGTAATACGGCTAAGCTTGATTCCTTCGGCGGGCTTCAGGGTATAGCGGGTTACTTTCGGTCCGACGTTTATTTCGCTCATCTCCACTCCGATGCCGAAATTTTCGAGTGTCCGCTTGATGATGTTGGCGTTAGCCCTAAGGTCGCCGGTAGTCGGCTTTTCGCTTGAAGATTTCAGCAAACTTAGAGGGGGAAGGATGTATTCTTGATTAACCGCGGCGGGATGCCGCTTGGCGCTCTTTTTAAAATAGGCTATTTCTTCCGGCGTCGCGTTTTTGTAATTTTCATAAGATTCTTTTTCTTCAGCGGCTTTATTATCCACTTCATTTTCCCCTTCCCCGCCCTCTTCTTCATCGGTCATCTCTTCGGCTTCTTCGGGTTCTATTATTGAAACTTTGTCTTTACTGGCTATTCGTTTTTTTAGTTTTATTTTTATGGGGATATTCATCGTCAGGAGGAAAGAAGCGACGATAAAAACGATATCAATAATAATGCCGGCGATTTCGCCGAAAGGATATTTCAAGGAGCCGAAAACCTTCCCAAGTAATCCGCCTTCATTCGAGCTGATCAAATCAATCAGCCCTAAAACCGATAAAATCAAAATAATGCCTCCGAAAAAAGTTAAGCTGATGAATCTTTGGCGGTCGGAAATCAGGAATATGGCGGCGATTAAAATAAAAACCACCGGCACGGCGAAATAGCCGATACCCAAAAGATAAGTCAAAAATTTATAGATTAAATCGCCGGCTGGACCGGCTTTGGAAATACCCGCTAAGATTAAGACTATTGCCGAACCGATAAGGAGTACCGCCAGGATGCTTTTTTTTGTGTCTCCTTTGATTGCCGATAACGGATTTTCCCTGGGTTCGTGTTTACCGCGCTTTAGCTTCATTATAGATAATTTTATTATAAAATTTCTTTGATGGCTAATTAATGCGTATTGATACTGCCGCGGCAAGCCCCGAT